>CAJOGA010000056.1 GCA_905233855.1 uncultured Clostridia bacterium | reverse complement strand
GTTTCTTTCGGAATAATTTCTCCGGCTGCGTCAACGATTATTCCTCCATACTTCCAAGGCCCTGCAGGGCTGTCGCTGTAACCGTAAGCAAGCTGAGCACAGTTCTTTCCGGTAGGCTCTTCGTTCAAACCGTTTCGGCTATATATAAACACGTATTTATTGCCTACTTTTCGTATGGACGATGCCTCAAAAAAGCCCCACTTCTTAACGTTTTCATCCTGATAAATATTGAAATCTTCGGGATTGTAGTCATCAGCCATCATTACATCATATCCCGGAATATTATTGTAAATTTCAGTGCCTTCTTTCACGGTTGACATATTATCCTCGTCAAGCAAGCACCATTTGGAATAAACGCGGTAACCCCAATAAGCGTACACCTTACCGTCATCATCTACCATAACGGCAGGGTCAAAAGCGATCGGACCGTCTGTTTGAGTTGTGCTTCCCTGTTTAAAGTTTACCGTCTTAAAAGGACCGTCCGGGCGGTCGGACTTAGCCACCATGGAAAGACGTGTCTTTGTTTGATTGTTAGGGTAAAGGTAGTATTCTTTTTTTCCGTCTCTTTCAACTAATGCAACGTCGGGAGCAAATAAAACGTCAGCTTCTCCGTCAATGACAGATTCAAAAATCACACCGTCTTTTCGCCAGTCGGATAAATCCTCTACAGGTGCCGACCATACTACCAGGTCCGTACCGCAATAGCCCGTTTTTCTCATATCGTGAGAACCGTAAACATACAGGCGATATTTCCCCGGGTTATCCGGGTCTTCAAACACATACGGCTCGCCGTCGGGAACGTACTCCCAAAGCGGCATATACGGGTTGCCCTGATAATCGTTATCGTAATTCACTACTGCTTTACGCTTTGATTTATTCATTTTACTGCCTCCATTGTTCTCTTAATTTTTGAATCGTCCATTATGTAACATTTATTAACCAATATAACTATGCTTCGTGCAAAACAATATGTCAATAATTTATTCTTCGTCTGTCTTAACTGTGCATATTTTTTTTAATAAAAACACCATTTGTGCCACGCTTTTAACAGGATAAAGCGTAAAGTCGTCATTCACTTTTATGTCCTTCACGCTTGAATACGGCACAAAAGCAGCAGTAAACCCAAGCTTTTGTGCTTCGTCAATACGCTTTTGTATCTGTGTTCCGTTCCGCACCTCGCCTGCCAGACCAACTTCGCCCACAAACAGTATGTACGGCGGTATGGCAAAATCCATGCATCCGCTTGCAACGGCAGCACATATACCCAAATCCACACACGGCTCGATAAGACGCAGTCCGCCTGCAACATTCAGATACACGTCCTGATTATACAAGCTCAAATGTGCCCTCTTTTCCAACACCGCAAGCAAAAGAACCATGCGGTTATAATCCACACCGGAACTCATCCTTCGCGGATTGCCAAAACCCGTAGGTGTTACCAACGCCTGTATCTCTGCCATAACACCTCTTGTGCCTTCTATACTGCATACAACCGACATGCCGGATACATCCTGCGGACGTCCCTCAAGCAATGCCGCCGAAGGATTTTCCACTCCCTCCAAGCCTAAAGACGTCATTCTGAAAACTCCTATTTCATTCACAGACCCGAAACGGTTTTTGACAGCACGCAAAATCCTGTAGTGAATATTTGACTCACCTTCAAAATACAGAACGCAGTCTACCATGTGTTCCAAAACTTTAGGCCCGGCAATTGAGCCATCCTTTGTTACATGGCCTATAACAAACACCGTAATATCCGAACTTTTTGCAACATTCATAAGCGTTATTGTTGCCTCACGAACCTGACTTACACTCCCCGACGGAGAATTAACGCCATCAGAACGCATCGTTTGTACAGAATCTATTATCACAACCTCCGGCGATAATTTGTTGATATTTTCCATGATATTGCCCATATCGGTATCCGCCAATATATACAAATTATCGGTTTTAACATTCAGCCTTGACGCACGCATCTTTATCTGTGTTTTTGATTCCTCGCCCGACACGTAGAGTATTTTGCGGCTTTTGCCTATATGTTCACAAATCTGTAAAAGTATCGTGGATTTTCCTATGCCCGGATCGCCTCCGACAAGAACAAGAGATCCGCGTACAACACCTCCGCCGAGAACACGGTCAAACTCTTCTTCTCCGGTGGAAAATCTTTCGGCGTCCTGCATATCTATGCTGTTTAAAGTATCTGCTTTATTATCGCTGCTTATTCCCGTTTTGGCTTTTGACGGTACAGCTGAAGGCGGAGTATATTCCGACATTGTGTTCCAGTTGCCGCATCCCGGGCATTTGCCAAACCATTTGGCACTTTCATATCCGCAATCGGAGCAAAGAAAAATTGTCTTTGATTTCATTAAAACCATCCTCCGCATAATCATAAAATTTAAAATAATGCGGATTTCCGATTTAAGAAATCCGCACTGCATAATTTTTTATATGGTTGTTTCCATCGATGCCTTTATAAACGCCGCAAAAAGAGGATGCGGTCTGTTAGGTCTTGACTTGAATTCAGGATGGAACTGAACTCCTATAAACCATCTGTGCTGCGGTAACTCGATTGTTTCAACAAGCACGCGGCTCGGCGATTGACCTGCAAGCACCATTCCGTTCTTTTCAAGCTCTTCTCTGTATTCGTTATTAACTTCGTAACGATGTCTGTGTCGCTCGTGGATAAGCTCGCGGCGATATATTTCACGTATTTTTGTGCCTTCCTTCAAATCACAAGGATATTGACCAAGACGCATTGTTCCGCCCAGATTTTCAACCTTTTTCTGTTCAGCCATAAGGTCTATAACCGGATGCGGCGTATTCGGATTAAGCTCGGAGCTGTGTGCATCGGCATAACCCAAAACGTTCCTTGCATACTCAATAACGGCAACCTGCATACCAAGGCATATACCGAAATACGGTATATTATTTTCCCTTGCATATTGAGCCGCTAAAATTTTGCCTTCAACACCTCTGTCGCCAAAGCCGCCCGGAACAATTATTCCGTCGACATCGGCAAGCTGCTCTTCATAATTTTCTTTAGTTATAAATTCAGAATTGATCCATTTAATATCAACATTAACGTCGTTTGCTATTCCGCCATGTTTAAGAGATTCGGCAACACTGAGATATGCGTCGTGCAGAACGACATATTTGCCCACAAGACCTATCTTTACACGTTTGGTGCTGTTAAGACCGGTAACAACATCAACCATTTCCTGCCACTCGGCAAGATCGGGTATTCTGTCTTCTAAACCAAGCTTTCGGCAAACAACCTTTGCCAAGCCCTCCTTTTCCAAAGCAAGCGGCACTTGATATAAAGTGTCCATATCAAGGTTTTCAATAACACAATCTGTCGGCATGTTACAGAACAGGCTTATTTTAGCTTTCAAATCATCGCCGAGCGGATGTTCTGTTCTGCAAACAACTATATCGGGCTGTATGCCCAAGCCCAAAAGTTCTTTAACGCTATGCTGCGTAGGTTTGGTTTTAAGTTCTCCGCCCTTTGCAAGGTACGGAACCAATGTAACATGTATATACACACAGTTTTCTCTGCCCACATCTGCAGCAACCTGACGTATGCCCTCTAAAAACGGCAGACTTTCTATATCACCGACAGTTCCGCCGACTTCGGTTATAACAACGTCCGTTCCCGGCTCCGCCATTGCATGAACCTTTGCTTTTATCTCGTTTGTTATATGCGGTATAACCTGAACTGTTCCGCCCATAAAGTCGCCTTTACGTTCTTTGGATATAACCGACCAATATATTTTGCCTGTGGTTATATTACTGTTGATATTGCAATTCTGGTCAACAAATCTTTCATAGTGTCCTATATCCAAATCGGTTTCGGTACCGTCGTCGGTAACAAAAACCTCACCGTGCTGATACGGACTCATTGTTCCCGGATCAATGTTTATGTATGGGTCAAACTTTTGCATTGTAACATTATAACCCCTTGCCTTAAGCAGCTGTTATTCCTTTTCCCAATCCCGAAACAACACCGCCTGTTACAAAAATATATTTAACAGACATAATAAAACCTACCTTTTTTTATATTTAAACCATAGACCATTTTAATATTAAATGCAAATTAAGTCAATACAATTTATTCATTTACTTATGTTTTTGTTTATTTTAACCATTATGTGAATAAATCAACGCCGGCTTTACTTTGAATGGTTTTTAACGAATTTTTCTATGCGTTTAAGTGCTTCCTCTATATTTTTAACGGAATATGCATATGAACAACGCACATACCCTTCTCCGCTTGCTCCGAACGCGTTTCCCGGCACAACGGCAACCTTCTCTTCGTGCAACAATTTTTCACAGAATTCTTCACTGGTCATACCCGTACTCTTTATACAAGGGAAAACGTAAAACGCACCAAACGGTTCAAAGCAATCAAGCCCCATTTTTCTGAATCCGTTAACCATAACCTTGCGTCGATAATTATATTGCTTACACATATCCTTAACATTTTCGTCGCAGTTTTGCAAAGCCTCAATAGCGGCGTACTGGCTTGTTGTGGGGGCACTCATTATAGCGTATTGGTGTATTTTCACCATTGCCGCAATTATTTCTTTAGGCCCGCACGCATAACCCAATCGCCATCCCGTCATGGCAAAGGCTTTTGAAAAACCGTTTACCAATATTGTGCGTTCCTTCATGTCTGCTATATTCGGAAACGGAACATGCACCTTTTCGTCATACACAAGCTCGGAATATATCTCATCGGACAACACCAAAACATTTGTGTCCTTAAGCACCTTGGCAATTTCTTCAAGATCTTCCTTCTCCATTATCGCACCCGTAGGATTATTAGGATACGGCAAAATCAATAATTTTGTTTTAGACGTTATCTTTTCTTTCAGCTTTTCTGCTGTGAGTTTAAAATTGTCCTTTGCCTCGGTTACTATACCGACAGGAACACCGCCCGCCAAAACGGTACACGGTCTGTAACACACAAAACTCGGCTCCGGTATCAACACCTCATCGCCCGGCTCCACCAACGCACGGATAGCCAAATCTATTGCCTCACTGCCGCCCACCGTTACCAGCATTTCGCCTTTGGGATTATATGTTAATTGATATTTTCTCTTAAGATACCTGCTTAGTTCCTCTCTCAGCTCCAACACACCGGCATTTGAGGTATAGTATGTACGTCCGCTCTCAAGAGAATATATGCCGGCTTCACGTACGTTCCACGGAGTAACAAAATCCGGCTCACCGACGCCAAGCGATATGGCATCGTCCATAGTTGCCACAATATCAAAGAACTTTCGTATCCCCGATGGCGGAAGCTCTCTCACCACCGGCGATATGAATTCGTTTATATCTTTGTTCATAGTGTTATCACCTGTCGTGTGTCAACCTCGTCTTCCTCAAACACGACCCCTTCCTGTTTATATTTCTTCAAAACAAAGTGTGTTGCTGTGCTTATAACCGATTCCATAGGTGCCAGCTTTTCGGCAACGAACAGTGCCACTTCTTTCATTGTATGGCCTTCTATCGTAACAGACAAATCATAAGAGCCGCTCATAAGATATAAAGCTTTAACCTGCGGATATTTGTATATACGTTCGGCAACCTTGTCAAAACCTTCGCCGCGTTGAGGGGTTATTCTCAGCTCTATCATGGCGGTTACAAATTCACGGTCTGTTTTATCCCAGTTTATAAGGGGTTTATAACCAAGCAAAACCTTATCTTTTTTCATTTTTTCTATGCAAGCATTAACTTCGTCTTCTGTCATATCCAGCATAACAGCAAGCTGTTGTACAGTTAAATCCGCATTCTTGGATAACAATTCAAGTATTTCTTTCATGGTAATAACCTCCATTTATCTTTAAAAATCATTATCGTCAATAATTATTTTTACTACCGGTCTCTTTACAATAACAGTACACGCCACCAAATCGTGAAGTGCCTGCTTCTTCCTGGTGAAAGCTATTAACAAATATCCTATGCCAAACGTCATCGAGGATAGTATTTTTGAAAAATACCTCGCCGTCGCACGCAGGAATGTTAATCTTTTGCCTGTGTCAGTGAGCACTGTCATACCCAGCAGTTTTTTGCCCAATGTTCCCTGCAGTTTTGAACTTTCCATCAAAGCGTAATACAGCCATGTGATTGTTCCCGTTATAAACATCTGCGTTATGTAAACCGGCATGAGCATCGGCAACATTTCCTCAACTGCATAATTCTGCGGATTCTGAAGCATATCATTAACCGCCGCCAAAATGCTGTTGATAGGTATTTTCCTTATTGCAAACACTACGTCGGATAAAATATTTATAGGTATGGCGACAATAAAGTAGTCGATAAAATATGCCATTATCCTTCGTAACAGACCGGCATACGGGTATGTTACAGTTGTGCCGTTTTGTTCTTCGTCTGCCTGAATCTGAATATTTATATCATTCATAAGTTTAATTCATCCCTCTTTTTACTGTTGTCTTTCTTTTTCAAGCCACACCATCAAAACCGCTATGTCCGCCGGCGATACACCCGATATTCTTGACGCCTGCCCCAGCGATACAGGCTTTATTTTGTCAAGCTTCTGGCGCGCCTCAAGTCTCAGACCGTGTATGTTTGCATAATCTATACCGGCAGGCAGTTTTGTTTTTTCAAGCTTTTTAAACTGGTTCACCTGTGCGATCTGACGTTTTATATACCCGTCATATTTGATATTAATATCCACCTGCTCACGGACAGCTTCAGGCAAAGACGGTCTTTGACGATCCGCATCTTTTAATTTTTCATAATCAAGTTCGGGACGCCTTATCAGATTTGCCAGCTTTGTGCCCGTGGTAATTAACGTACTTCCATATTTTTCCAAAACAGGATTTGCCTCTTTAGGCGACACGGTAACATCCATTACCCTTTGTATTTCATTTTCCACCATTTCAAGCTTTTGTTTGAATTTTTCATAACGTTCGTCATCTATAAGACCTATCTCATGCCCTATAGGCGTCAAACGCACATCGGCGTTATCCTGTCTTAACAAAAGACGGTATTCCGAACGCGACGTCATTATTCTGTACGGCTCGTTGGTGCCTTTTGTAACAAGGTCGTCTATCAACGTGCCTATGTATGCCTGTGAGCGATCCAAAATAAGCGGCTTTCGTTTTAATATTTTAAGCGCCGCATTTATGCCTGCTATCAAGCCCTGAGCACCCGCCTCTTCGTAGCCGCTGGTGCCGTTGAACTGTCCCGCACCGTACAGACCGTCTATCTTTTTAAACTCCAATGTGGGTTCAAGCTGTGTCGGGTCGATACAGTCGTATTCTATGGCGTATGCCGAACGCATAACAACAACGTTTTCAAGACCTTCTATTGTTCTTAACATTTCAAGCTGAACATCCTCCGGAAGACTGGTGCTTAACCCCTGCACATACATCTCCTTCGTTTTCATGCCCATAGGCTCTATAAAAAGCTGATGACGTTCTTTATCCGCAAAACGCACAACCTTGTCTTCTATCGACGGACAATACCTTGCCCCAACACCGTCTATCATGCCGCTGTACATAGGCGAACGGTGAAGATTTTTGCGTATTACTTCATGCGTCTTTTCGTTTGTGTAGGTTATATAGCAGCATGCCTGATTTTCCAACTCACCTGTGGTTTCAAAAGAAAACGGAGTTATTTTTTCATCGCCCTCGTCTTTTTCCATTTTGGAAAAATCAACACTGTCGGCATGAATTCTTGCAGGCGTACCTGTTTTGAAACGTTGAATTTCAACACCGATATTTCTCAGACTTTCGGAAAGCTTTTTGGCAGGAAATAAGCCGTCCGGTCCGCTTTCCTGCACAAAATCGCCGATAAGTATCCTGCCGCCCAAAAACGTACCCGTAGCAACAACAACCGCTTTCGCTCTATACTGTGCTCCCGTGGCGGTTACAACTCCGGTTACCTTTGTTTTGCCGTCAACATTTTCTGTGAGTATTTCAACAACTTCGCCCTGACGCAAATCTATATTCTTTTCTTTTTCAATTTCACCCTTAACATGTATGTGATACATTTTACGGTCTATCTGTGCTCTGAGCGAGTACACGGCAGGCCCCTTGCCCTTGTTAAGTATCTTGGACTGTATAAAAGTGGCGTCCGCAAACGAACCCATTCTTCCGCCCAACGCGTCTATCTCACGCACCAAATGTCCCTTCGCTGTTCCGCCTATGTTAGGATTGCACGGTAAATTTGCCACAGCCTCCAGGCTTATACAAAACATAATTGTTCTGCATCCCAGTTTTGCAGCCGCAAATGCCGCCTCGTATCCTGCGTGTCCTCCGCCTATGACGGCAACATCATATTCTCCTGCTATATAACTCATTACAAAAATTCATTCCTTAACTGTTATTTGTTCAAATTCATACTTCCGCTGTTTATTATTTTGTCAACTGTTTTTGTGGTATAAAATATATTTATAAACGTGTTAAAACTCATCAATATAACGATATAAAGCAAAAGTGCGATAAACACATTCAAGTATGTTGTGAACATAAGAAACAAAAGTGCCGCACTTATTAATAATATCAATATATTCATCGGCAATTTTGCAAACGCAAGCATAAACGAGTTCACAAAAAGCTCCTTAACCGACACATTAAAGGTTATCATTACCTGATACACATACTGATGCATCAATGTGTATACTATAAAGATAAACACAATTATATATTTTGCTATAAGCCACACCATGCTGTTTGTCGCTATATATTGTGCGTCGTAAAACACATACGCAAACATTCCCAAAGACAGCAACAAGATATCCGCAACCAGCACAATCATAGACTGTTTGAAATTTTCCTTTGCTTTGCCGAAAAAGTCTGTCATAACGAAGCTGTGTTCTTCTCTGGCATAATTTCGCATAACGGTTGTGTATCCGGCTGTTAAAGGGCCCGCTCCCCAAAAAACAATAACAGCCATTGCCAAAAGCGATTTTAACGTTATATACAAAGTTGCACCGGCTCCGCTTGCTATCGGTGAACCCGCCAGATTTTCAACGTATTCCTGTCCCACAGGTGCAAATGCAAATAACAAAAGAAAGTACGGTATGCAACAAAGCGTATATAACATACTTATCTGACTCATCTTCCATATTTTTCTGAAAAATATTTCAAAGAATAAGAAAAACGGTTTCTTTTTAGGTTCATTTTTGTCAATACCTTTACCCGGTTTATCATAATTTCCGCCAAACAATCCCACCGTATAACTCCTCCATTCTAA
The DNA here is from genome assembly GCA_905233855.1 of uncultured Clostridia bacterium. Taxonomy (GTDB): domain Bacteria; phylum Bacillota; class Clostridia; order UBA1381; family CAJOGA01; genus CAJOGA01. The sequence continues at coordinate 3,865 of CAJOGA010000056.1, read as the reverse complement.
TCATTTTGTTATTTTATCATATTTCTTTAAAATATACAATACAAATAAACAATTATTTTTCATATTGTTGGATAAGAAAACATATTTCAAAAAATATACAGATTTTATAGTTGAATTAATATTACGCTTATGTTATCATAACATTATAAACTTTAAAGATTGGGGGGGTTTTATGACACCGAAAGAACGTGCTGTTGCTGCTTTGACGCTTCAAACACCTGATTTTGTGCCGACATTTGAACTTGAATTTCAGCTTGAAGAGGAAATGTTCGGCAAAAAATTCATCACAGATGAAATTCATCCGAATAATATACATAAATTATCTCAAAAAGAAAAGGAAAAGAAGCTGTATGAGGCGGCTGTTTATATGGCAGACGTATACACAAAATTGGAATATTCCATCATTCCGGGCTACGGTCCGGATGACAAAAACGGCAGTCTTGAGCTTTTTTTGAAATATCTTCGCGAAATCATCGGCGACACTATGATGATAGGCTACCACGGCGACGGAACATATTCTATACCGAGCGGCGAACGAATGTATGAATTTTCATACGCTTTGGTGGACGACCCGGACGGCATGAAAAAAAGAGCCGAAGAAATGGCAAACGCCGCTATAGAAAGAAACAAAAGGCATCAGGAAATGGGTATCGACTGTATGCTTTTGTGCAGCGATTATTGCTACAATTCCGGCCCGTTTTTAGACCCTGAAATGTTTTCTGAATTTATCACGCCGTATTTGGCTAAAATTATAGACGCCGCAAAAAAAGACGGTTTGTATACCATAAAACACACCGACGGCAATATCATGCCTATATTGGATCAGTTAGTTGAGTGTAAGCCGCATGCCATACACTCCATCGACCCTATGGCAGGCGTGGATATAAGAGAGGTTAAAAGGCTTGTCGGGGATAAGGTTTGTCTGTGCGGCAATGTACACTGTGCCGCTTTGCAGACAGGTACCGACCAAGACGTTATTGACAGTGCCGAATACTGTCTGACCTACGGTAAACCGGGCGGCGGTTACATCTACTGCACCAGCAATGTCCCTTTCAGAGGCATGGATCCCGACAGATACAGACTGGTTCAGGATGTTTGGAAGCGTATGAGAGATTATTAATCAATATGGGGTTGCGGCAAAGTTTGTGTTGCTGCAACCCCTCTTTTTTGTTAAATGGTAAGAACTCCGTCTTCAGATTCTATTAATAGCATTATTTCTTCTTCCACTCCCGTGTTGGCATTGACGTAAATTATAAAGTTTTTGTCTTCAAAATTGCCCTTGAATTCGTAACACAAAATATCACGTTTGCCGTCTTTGGGAATCAGTGCCATTTGTGTGAACTTAACGTCAAATTTGGAATTTATCTTTTTCAACGCCTCGTCAGGCGACAGATTAGGTGCGGTGATATTGCGTATATCCTTGTGCGACATAAGATATCCTTTTGTTTCAATACCCAATATCTCACCGTTATCCAACGCTACCCTCACCTTAATCAAATCCGGATACATAGTTATATTATCCTGCTTATACGAAAAATTCAACGTTGCCACCCCATCGGCTTTATCATAATAGCTTTGCACCATATTCGCGTATCCTTTTGAATTCAAAAATTCAAGTGCCTTATCGCCCGCCTGTTTAAAATCCAACTTTTCGTTTTCCGAACCGACACCTCTGTTATCAAGGCACCACAACACATACCCGTTAATCTTTGTTATCGCTATGCATATATTTCTGTTTTTATCCACACTGTTTGGCTGTACATTAAAGCAATATGCCTGTATGCTTGAGTTTTCCTCCGCAGTAAGCTCTATAGACTTAATATTGTCCTTGCCTATAAATTCCGCCGCTATCTCTCTGGCACGATCAGGTGATATCTCCTGTCCGCCGACAAGCATCTGAGGCTCTTGCTTTTCTATATGCTCCGAAAACGGTCCGTCATATATGAGCGACGGATAGTCCTGAAACTTTTCTTCAACTTTTGACAGGCTTATCCCTATAACGTCATTATCCATACTCTGTGCTTTTTGCATAAACTTGTTGCCTTCAAAAGCCATGCGTCCGAAGCTTATATTGCCCGAGTATATCTCATTCTGCATATCGCCGAGAATATTGTCCAATTCCGTACTGTAAGCACTCAGTGAACGTAAATTGTTATATTCGTCATCTGTTATCTCTTCGTTTGACAGCATTTTGTTATACAGCATATTTGTATACGCACTCACCTGTGCCAAAAACTTAGATGTTTTTTCCAGATTAACATGCGATATCGGCAGCTGTCCCAAATTTGCTTTTGCAAAAGTGGTGGAACGCTCTATATCCATAGCGATAACCGACATTTGCTCCGGACTTTTTGCAAGCATCGCCTTTGCAAGGTAAGTATCAACATTTCTGAGGCTGTCTATCATTTCATGAAATGCTCTGTTATACTGATTCTCCACATTTTGCTTAAAATCCGCCGCTTTTTTATATTCATAAATTCCTGTGCCGCCAAACAAAACAGCCAATGCAACAGCGACGCATGCCGCTATTGTAAAGCCGTCTTTTTCTTTTATTCGATGCTTAAATTTTTCAAATCCGTCTTTTACTGACATTTAAAACACACCTGCCCTTTCCTATTTACAAAACACATGCAAACCTATGGTTCTTACAATAGGTCTGGAACGTATCCATTGATTTGTTGCTGTGCGTGGATTATAGTAATATATTGCTCCGCCTGTCGGATCCCATCCGTTTAACGCGTCCTGACACGCTTTATAAACGGTTGACGATTTGTCTATAGGCTTGTTTATCTGTCCGTCCGACACCGCTGTGAACGCACCCGGCTGATATATAACCCCAGCAATACTGTTTGGAAAAGACGGATGCTTTACCCTGTTCAGTATAACTGCGGCCACGGCAACCTGTCCTTCATATCTTTCGCCGCGTGCTTCTCCGTTTACTGCCCTTGCAATGAGCTGTAAATCGTTATTGCTTGCCGATATTGCTGCGTGAGTTTGTGTTGTATCGGGTTTATACACATTAAAACATACGACAACCGCAACCGCAGCTATAGTTAAAGCGGCAAGCCACTTTAGAGTTTTTTTCATATCTTTCAATCTCCTTGTGTTGATAATATGTTGTTATATTTCCTTAAAATCATTTTTTTATGCACATGAAGTATATTTTTATATTTTCAAGTTCAAAATGATAATAAAATATTTTTACAACGGGGTGTTTTGATATGAAAAAAGCGGCAATATATTTTATTGTGTTCATTTGTGCACTAATTATCGCAGGGACATCGTATGCCGACAACGTTCAGAACGATATTGCACAAAACATTATACGTCTGCACATAATTGCAAACAGCAACGATGATGTCGACCAACAAGTGAAGCTTAAAGTCCGCGACGGCGTGATTGCATGTATGCGAGAGAAAACAGATTCGCTGACAGACAAAGCGGATTGCGAATCAATTATTTCAGACAACCTTGATTATATAACCGACACCGCAAACCGTATCCTTAAAGAAAACGGATTTAACTATGAATCTGCCGCATACATAGGCAACTTTAATTTTCCGACAAAACGTTATGCGGATTTTATTCTGCCACCCGGTAACTATGAGGCGTTACGCATTGTTTTGGGCGACGGGAACGGTAAGAACTGGTGGTGTGTGATGTTTCCGCCTCTGTGCTTTATCGACGGAGAAAACGGAACTGTAACCCAAGCGTACAAAAATTATCTGAAAGAGAATCTCTCAAGCGACAGTTATGAAATAATACAAGCTTCTGACTGCAATGCCGACATACAATTCAAATTTAAAATTATAGAACTGTATCAAAACATGATTAAAAAATAGTATAAAAAATACACCGCCCATCC
>CAJOGA010000055.1 GCA_905233855.1 uncultured Clostridia bacterium | reverse complement strand
GCGGATATATTATCGGCGGTAACGTTTACAAAGATCCAAGCACACATGATTATGAAGGTGATATACGTATATCCATGTTTGATATGAGTTCGTTGAGTACTTCTTTGGCTACTAATTATCAGAGCACATACCGAAGCGGCGCCAACTATTCGAATATGCAGATATTGGGTTGCAGCAACGGCACTTGGTACAAGATGGACGATAATTTTAACAATACGTCAACCGCCAACAATAATCTGCGAAATTACACCTCAAAAACAAGTTCAGAGCTTTCTTTTGAAAAATATACTAATGCAAGAACAAATTTGGAGTCTATGTTGAAGTCGGACCCGTCTCATATCTATGGCTTGCACTTTATGGATGCACAAATTTCAATGGATAACATTGTTGTTGCTGACAGTGTGTCTCTGTATGGTAATACATATGAAAATTATCAGCTTCCTGCCGACAGCATCGACTTTTCGCTTCAACAGCGCGGTTTTATCAACTTCTTTGCAGGAACATATTTTACGAATAACAACACATTCTTCTCGTTGCATCAGATCACACGTGATCCCGATGATCCGACGATTATCACAAATATTCGTGAGATAAGAGAGATATATAAGCAACCGGGAAGCAGCAATTATATCTATAAATATGCTACGGCGGATAATAGCGGAAATTATTACTCCGTAGCTACGCTTCCTAACGGTAGTACAAAAATATTTGATATGACATGGGTTACAAATCCGACTGTTGTTATGAATACCATGTATTACTATGAGATACCGGTAAATGCGGGAGAATATGCACTCGGTTCAGTTCCCGGCGGTATCGGTGCTTACCTTGTTTACCTTGACCTGTCAACGGGCGATCAGTCATCGCAGCGTACGCAGATCACGCAAAAGGTGGTTACTACCACAACAAATTACAGCTACCCTATAGGTGTAACATTTGCCACCCAGTCTCAACCGACAGCATCCGACCCGTATAACTCTGCCGCATTCAGACTGTCCGGTTTTTCAAATGAAACTGTCAGTGTAAGTTCAAGCGACAGCGGAGATACTATTACTTTTTCCGGTACAGGTAGTTATAACAATGCTCCGGTTGTGTGCCAACGCGACGGAATAACTGTCGTTGGTGCAGATGCTTCAGGTGTAACACCGACTACTGTAACGGACTATAAGTCTACCATTACCGATTATGACATTTTGAACAGTGCCAGCGTTAAATGGGTGCTTACAAAAACTTCGGAAAACGGTTCGTGGAGCGTGGAAGATGATCCCGAAACCGGTGAACCGTACTCTACCGATAACTATACGGTATCCCAGCTTACAGACGATCTTGATTGGCGTATCAATGCCTGTGATTATCAGTATATCGAGCAGGCGTATAATTATACAATACGAGGGAATGTGGAACCGACTTACGTAACTACGGGAACTATAACATTAGATGCGGGAACGGATACCATTTCTTCGACGGCTGATACGGTTGTTACAACAGATCAGGTGATCAATGCCGAGGTAACAACTCCTGCTATCGCTAAATATGCAATAGGTAACGATGATCCTGTTACTTTTGAACCTGTTGCAAACAATAATGAAATCACAGAGCTTGTATTCTTAAAGCTTGATGGTTCGACAAATGACGGTGCGGGAACTGCACTTACAGCAATTGCAGAAAACGGAACAATGGTAATTCCTATTTATTCGCAGTTATCATTAAATTCTGCAAATAATCTTATGTCTACGACTCGTATTACACAATCAATGAGGACTTTTAACGTCAATATTATGCCGAAGGAAACAACGGTTAAACGTAGTGCCTCTGTGAAGAAATATAATATAGAGGACGAAGCAGAACAGGTGGAATTTATCGACACTTATGTTAAGCCGAGAGAGGAGCCTTCGGTTGAAACGGTTATTTTAACGCATGTTCACGAGTGGGAGGAAGGCGAAATTATTACTCAACCTACTTGCACATCTATCGGAATGCGTTATTACACTTGTCATGAATGTGATAAGACAGTTGAGGGATTGATGTTTGCTCTGGGTCATGAATTTGACGAACCTGTTGTAACAGTTGTCAAAAACGGTGTGGCTCTGACGGTTACGCAAACCTGTAAGCGTTGCGGCGAGGTTGAAAAGTATACATATCCGGCAGATGAGATTGTAATGTCTTTATTGACGGAAGAGGATGCGGATTTTGTTGCCGAGCTGTTAAATGATGAAAATATGCCAATATTGCTTTATGTATTGCAGCACGATGACGAATTGACAGCTGAATTGAAAGATCATATTACGTCGATCGGGGATGAGACGCTTCGTCAGACGGCACAGGAACGCTTGAAAGCTATCTATGACAGTATTCCTAAAGAGAAGCCTAAACCTAAAAAGGATAAACTGTTCCATACAGAAGCCTTGACACTCGGAGCGGATGTTACCGATATTAAAGTTGCATCCGGTGCTGATGCGACGATACAACTCTATGAAAATGGTGTTGCACTTGACAGTGCAGGCGTATTAGATGATTATTCATGGGGTGATGAACTTCCGGCGGGCGTTATTGCATTGCAGATACCGGTTGACGCAACAGGTACAATTACAGTCGAATATGAGGGCGACACTGTTCCGGTGTTCACTCTTGCCGATGGTACTGTATATCTGCCGCAGTGGAACGAGGACGGAACTGTTACCATAGATGAAGAGTTGTTCACTAACGGTGCTTGGTGTACGCTTGATAAGAATGGCAATATCATACATAATACACTTGAACAGTCTGAAGTTGATGAAATTGAGTCAGACGACGATTCTGAATCTGAAAGCGGCGATACTTCAACGGAAAACGAAACAGTTGCAGATTCAGATACTGAAGATGTTCAAGAAACAGACGAAGAAATCGAAACCGCACAAACAGAAGAACCTGAATTTTATGTATTCATTATCACCGTTCCCGAAACGGCGGAAAGCGATGATGAAAGCAATGATGAAAGCAAAGAAAGTCCTGCTTTGACAACGGTTTACAGAGTTATTGTTGATACTGAATCTTCAAAATCAGCACAAATCCTTATGCCGGAAGATAGTGTCCTTGAAATCACTTGCGTTAAACCGTCAAAAACAACACTTCAGGTTGTGCAGACCAAAGACGGTATTTCAATTATAACTGATTGGAATATTAGCGTAGACGGCGATGTACCTTACACGTTATCTAAGCCGATAGAATCGATTGATGTAGTTCCTGCCGAAAATGATGAAAATAATTCAAACGGGGACAGCGAGACCGAGCCAAACGGTGATGGCGAAGGCGATGGTGAATCCGAAGGCGACGGTGAATCCGAAGATGACGATGAATCCGAAGATGACGGTGAATCCGAAGATGACGGTGAATCCGAAGATGACGGTGAATCCGAAGATGACGATGAATCCGAAGATGACGGTGAATCCGAAGATGACGGTGATGCTGATAAAGACGGTGAAAACGATAAGGAAAACGAGGACGATTCTATCGGAATCGGTGATACTGACACCGATCCGCATGAAGATATTGAAACTGAAACAGATCAGAGCAATAAAGAAAGTTTGACTGACATAGATGAAAACAATGCGGATTCCGGTTCAAACACTCAAATTATCGTTGATGCATTTGTTGATGACGACCGAAAGAACGACAATATGTGATTCTTTCTTGAACAAGGTTTAGAAATTCGTTTTATAATAAGAATTTTATAACCGAAAAAATTAACTGGAGGGGAAGACTCTTGCCAAACGGTGAAAGTTCAAAAAATCTTAAAAAAAACATGCTGACAGCAGTAGTTGTATTACTTGTAGCCCTTGTTACGGCAGTTTCTTCAACAGTGGCGTGGTATATTTATAATGCAAACGCACATACAACGAATGTTCATATGGCAGCCGGTGCTGGAATGACATTACAAATCAGCAGCAAATATGATGGACCATACGGCTCGGCGGCTGTTCTGGATGAGTTTGTCGGTACGCTGAATCCGGTTTCGACCGATAATATTTTGAACGGATTTCAAAAGGTAGCAGGTTTTACGAACGGTAAGGAGAATCAGCCTGCATTGGTTGCAAATTTGTTTGGTAGAGGCGAAGATAAGGATTATTATAAAACAACTTTGTTTTTTCGCACAAACGGAGAAAGTCAGAAAGTGTATCTGTCAGAAATAGGATATGAAGATAGCGATGAACAGGTTCCTATATCAACAGCGATTCGTGTAGGGTTTGTGGCACATTATCCCGGAGAGTCGCAAGAAGCAGATCCGGACAGAAGCTATATATTCAGTATCAACGATCAAAGTAATCCTTTCAAGGAATACAATACCGAAACCGGAAAGGAAGGATATGTACTCGATAGTCTTAAAACTGACGGGTCTACCGTGCCTTTCGTGCCGTACAATAAGAATAATTATTGTCTGTATGATACAACTACGGGAGTGGTTACTCTGCAGAATGAGTCCTTGGCTTTGTGCGAAATCGAAGGTGGCGGAAAAGGTGTATTCGGTACTCCTGTAGAGGTTGATGTTTATATTTGGCTGGAAGGTTGCGATGAAGATTGCACAAACAGTCTTTCCAGAAAAACGCTTCGAAATTTGACGCTGTCGTTTGCGGCGTCTGCTGAATAAAGAATCAGAGGGGAGAGATAGCATAAGATGGATATCAAGAAAACAAAACGATATTTGTTTTTTTCCGCAGTCTGGGCGTTATGTGCGTTAATAGCAATCACTTCTGCAACTTATGCTTGGTTTACAAGTGCTCCTTACGCTAATATCACACCTATGCAAGGTACAGTTCAGGGCGGAGACGGCAATTTGTTCATATCCAACCGACCGGACGGCCCGTTTGACACAAGTTGCGATTTGATATTGTCCGGTCGGACAGAGACACTGCATCCCATTACTACCGCAGATTTAACCGATTTTTACATAGGAACTTTTCAAACACCGGACGGTATTACTGTTCGTTATGCTGATGCAAACGATGAAGTTGATGATTCTGCGTTTCACGGATTTGTATATCTGAAAAGTGAAGGCTCGTCAAGCGATATATATTTCAATCAGACGGGAATTGATTTTGGAAATGACAAGCAGGTGCTTGGGGCAATGCGTCTCGGCTTGAAAATAACAACGTCGGGCGGAGTGAAAACACATCTGTTTCGTTTGGACGATATGGCGGACTTGACGGGAATTCAGTATAATCTGACAGTACCTCAGGATCAGACTGTTGTGTCGTCGATTTCTGATGACGGAAGTCCGAACTATGTTAACGATCCGTCAAAACTGATTTCACGTTGCTTTGCACAGGGCGATGAGTATAGCTTCAGCAGGGGCGAGGAAAGCTTATGCTCGTTGCAGGCTGATGAAGTGGCAACGGTTGAGTATTGGTTGTATTTAGAAGGTTGCTAGCAACTGCATAAACAGCGTTCAGGGACGTTTGTTGAGTTTGCAGTTGGCTTTCGCCGGTGTATTGAACTAAATTTATTTCAGATAAAGGGGGATCATATGAAACGTACAAAAATCAGCGTGATTTTGGCAGTTTTTTCAATTTGCCTTTGTTCTGTTGTGCTGGTTGCAGCAACGTATGCGTGGTTTTCCTCCAATCAACTTGTTTCTACTTCACGTGTTGAAGGACATACGGACACTTCGGATGTTCAGCTTTTGATCAGTGAACTGGGAGGAGAACAGTTTAAGGGTTCGCAGGTTTCATCAATTGTTCAGGTTAATCTTTCCGACAGTGAGAAACTGCTTCCTGTTTCCACTGCAGATCTTGCTGTTTTCTTACAAAATACAAATACTCTCTCGGACTATGCTATCGGGTTTACAAAAGTTTCGGATGAGAGTCGTTATTATCATGGCAGAGTATATATAATGGCAAAGGCGGAAGGACAACGCAGTGATGCACACCTTTTGTTGTATCTCGATCAAAGTACGTCAACAGGTGGGGCTTTAGTCAACAGTGATGATAAAGAACAGTTAATGCTAAATGCCGCACGTTTGGGACTTGTCATAAGCGATGTTTCAAAGCCGTATATTTTTTACCTGAGCGATGAAGAGAATCCTACAGCCGATAGAATGGCTAATACTGTGATTGACGGTAACGTTTTGGAAGAAGGTCAGGTTCTTACCATGCAACAGGATAAAATAATTGCGGTGCCCGATCCTGCTGTGCCGTTATCGCAATACAGCGTTTCGACATCGGGCGGGAACACTTTTGTGCCACAGGAGCCGCTTTGTAAGTTGGAACTCAACAAAGTATATCAGGTGGATGTTTATTTCTATTTAGAAGGTTGCGATCCCGATTGCACCGATAGCATCAGTTATGATGGAAGTAATTTGCATCTGGCGTTTTTTGGTGTGTTGGAGTGAGGTAATTTTCTATGAAAAAGATTGAATCCTTGAATTTGGGACAAAGATTATATACAACTTTACTTTTGGCAATCGTGGCTTTGGTCAGCGTGACAGCATTGACTGTTGCGTGGTTTTCTATAGCCAGCCGTACAAATGTATATAATTTTGATTTGTATGTTACCGCAGGACCGTCTTTGAGAATTGATTTAGATGCACATTCTGAATTTGATCAGTATTCGCAAACTTTGTCTTTTGATCAAATTGCAAATCGGGTCAGTTCTGTGTATGGGTACGATATGCGTACGGTTCCGATTAAACCGGTTACGACACGCGATGCAAAGACGTTCACCTTTCAGAACGGAACAGTTGTTGAAACAGCCGAAGGAGCATATTGGGAATGTCCGCTCCATTTTATGGCAAGCGACGATATGATCGTTCATCTTTCTGCAGAGAATAGTCCGGGAAAGGAAGATGGTACGCTTGTGTCGTCAAGCATATCTGATCTACCTTATAGTATGCGGATTTGCTTTGAAACAGACGGTCAGACTATGGTTTATAGTCCAAGAAATACAAATTTTTTACCAAATGATGTAATTTTCAGAAAAATATACTTGCAATTCAATAATAATCAGGTGTATAATGAAGGTAGTTTATTGTTCCCTTTAAAAGGAAATCAGGATAAATTGGTAACGTTGCGTGTTTGGATGGAAGGTACTGATGAAGCTTGTACCGATGAACTAAAAAGCGCTGATTTTTCAATTCGTCTCAGATTTGAGGGAACGGATGAAGAAGGTAATAGAATTACTTTGAGGAGAAGGTATTAGTTTTATTTTGTAAAACAAAAAAGGAATTGAGGATTGTAGGTATGAATGTAGCAAAAAAAATTATACAAGGTGGCATATCGGTTGTTCTTTGGGTAATTATTTTGTTGTCGGCTTTGTTCGCATTTACTACGCTTGCATCACGCGATAACTCATCTGTTGCGACTATTGGGGGTGTAGCTCCGTTAGTTGTAAAGTCGGATTCAATGAAACCGACGTTCAGTGCCGGTGATTTGATTATTATTAAAAAATGTAATAAAGATAATCTTAAAGTGGGGGATATTGTTACTTTCCATACGATTATTGAAAATGAATATGCGTTAAATACTCACAGAATTGCTGAAATAGACGAAATCAACGGCGTTCGCAGTTACACTACCAAAGGTGATAACAACGTGGTCAGTGATGTTCGTTTCATATCAGACGGTGATATAGTAGGCCAGTATGTTTTCTCTTTACCTAAGTTTGGTAAGGTTATGGATTTCCTGTCCGGCAGCGTTGGATTTTTGCTCATAATAGTATTGCCTATGGTGCTGTTTTTAATATATCAGGTTTACCATTTGGTAATGGTTAGTATGCGTTTGAAGCGTGCAATGGCAGTTGAAAATGCTGAGCAAAAAGGCAAAGAAGATAACAAGCAGGTTGAAGAAGCTATGGCTGAAGCCGAGAGAGTGCGGTTGGAGGCTGAAGCGGCATTAGCTGAAGCGAAGCGTTTAAAGGAAGAGGCACAAGCACAGATGGCTGCATCTCAACAATCCTCTTCAACCGAAGGAACTGTTGCTGAAGAAAAACTTGATTCGGAGCCTTCCGAAACCACTTCGGATGAGTCGGAAGAAGCAGAAGAAAACGAAGAATCGTCAGAATCAGAAGAAAACGAATAGAGTCAGATAATTATTAAATAATATTAAAGGTGTATATACGGTTGTTCAAACGTGTATGCACCTTTTTTTGTCGTAAAAATTTTGATTAAAAAATTTTTTAAAAAAATCGAACTTTTTTTCGAAAAAACTATTGACAACAAACAAATGTTCTGATAATATATACACAAACAGATGTTCTTGTATTGAAGGGGAGATAGTTATGAAAAGAGAACCGTTGAATGTAAAAATAAATAAAAAGAAACGTAAAAGAGAAAGAATGTTAAAATTGCGTATGCTTTTAACCGCAGTTGTGATTTGTTTTGTGGCTGTAACATATATGAACAACTCCAATAAAACAGAGGCACAAAACTGTGTAAAATATGAAATCACAACCGTGTCAAAAGGGGATACGCTGTGGTCTATTGCAAAGACGTATGCCAAAAACGAAGATGTCAGACGCGTTATGTATGACATCGAGTGCATGAATAATATCAATAACGGCGTCATAGTAGAAGGACAAACGCTGAAGATACCGTCAAAGTATTGCGTGGATTGATTAAATTATACGTAAAAGGTCTGCTGTAAATTGTTCGGATGCGGACCTTTTGCGTATTACGCTCATAACAGAACAGCTCAGACTTAATTTGTTGATTAAAAATTAATTATATATATTAAGGAGCGGATTCACTGATTTTGTTTTTTGTGTCCGTTTGATAATATGTATTTGTAAATTGTAAAAAAATGCTTGACTTATATAAAATAATGTGTTAAACTTAAAAAGACTTAAAAGAGGGTCTTTTTTTTATGCGTTAAAAATAAGGCTAAGTTTTGTATTGCAAAAAATTACAGGTTATAATACTTGTTTTATTTACATTAAGGAAGGGGAATAAACATGAGAGTTAAGATCACTTTAGCGTGCAGCGAGTGCAAACAAAGAAATTACGATACAATGAAGAACAAGAAAAATGATCCGGACAGATTGGAAATGAAAAAATACTGCCGTTTCTGCAGAAAACACACCTTGCACAGAGAAACAAAATAATTAATGCTTGCCTGATTATATTTCAGGATTATACGCCGTTGTCCGAACATAGATGCAGTATGTTTATCAGGCGACGGGCTGAAAGGAATGGTAATTAACTATGGCAGAAGCAAAAAAATTAAACGTATTTCAAAGAATGTTCAAATTCTTTAAAGAAACAAAATCGGAATTGAAGAAGGTTACATGGCCAACCTTTAAACAAATTGTAAATAACTCTTTGGTTGTAATAGCGTCAATTATTTTGGTATGCATTTTTCTTGCTATAATTGATACAATATTCAGCGGAGTTGTAACCGGTATTATCACTGGCGATTTCATTGGAGCTTTCCAAAACGCATTTTCTTTCTGATTTTGTATGGTAAAGGAGAATTCTAATGCCTGAAACTGCTAAATGGTATGTTATTCATACCTATTCCGGTTATGAAAATAAAGTTATGGCAAATATCGAAAAATTGGTTGAAAACAGAGGCTTACAGGATTTGATTTTCGATATTCGTGTGCCTATGGAGGATGTTGTTGAAACAGAAAACAACGTTACCAAAATAGTTAAGCGTAAAGTTTTTCCGGGTTATGTTATCATAAAGATGATAATTACAGATGAAAGTTGGTATGCGGTTCGCAATACACGCGGTGTAACCGGTTTTGTCGGCCCTGAATCGAAGCCTGTTGCTTTAACTGAAGAAGAAATTACAAGAATGGGCATAGAAAAACCGGCTGTGGAAGAATTTGAGTACGAGCTTAACTCGGTTGTAAAGATAGATTTTGGACCTATGGCAGGTTCTACGGGAGTTATTGATAAAATTGATAATGAACATAAAAAGGTTACTGTTTTGGTATCTATGTTCGGACGTGAAACTCCGGTTGAACTTGACTTTAACCAAATATCGGCAATAGACTGATTTTACTATTGTTAACACACGACCATCTTATAGCTGATCGTTTGTTATATATGTTCCCTCTGCACGAAAAAACGGATATGTTTTTTGGTGTGTAAGTGGGAGGGTTTAAAAAACCCGCAAATACCACATTGTTTTATTTTAGGAGGTGCACAAAACATGGCACAAAAAGTTGCAGGTTACATCAAATTGCAGATACCGGCAGGAAAAGCTACTCCGGCACCGCCTGTTGGTCCGGCTTTAGGTCAGCACGGTGTCAATATTATGCAATTTACAAAGGAATTTAACGAAAAAACCGCTAAAGACGCAGGTCTTGTAATCCCTGTTGTTATAACAGTATATGCGGACAGATCGTTCTCTTTTGTAACAAAAACTCCGCCGGCAGCCGTTCTTTTAAAGAAGGCTTGCAATATTCAAAGCGGATCCGGCGTACCTAACAAAACTAAGGTTGCAAAGATAAGCAAAGATGCTGTTAAGCAGATTGCTGAACAGAAAATGCCTGACCTTAACGCAGCAAGCATAGAAGCCGCTATGAGCATGATCGCAGGTACAGCACGTAGCATGGGCATAGTTGTTGAGGACTAAGCCGTAAAAAAAGTGGGAGAAGTTAAAATACTTTGATTGACCACAGAGGAGGAAAAAATAGATGTTTAGAGGAAAAAAGTATCAAGACAGCGTTAAGCTTATTGATAAATCCAAAATGTATGATCCGGCAGAAGCATTAGATTTGGTTGTTAAAACATCAAAAGCTAAATTTGATGAAACTGTTGAGATTCATGTTAAATTAGGCGTTGACTCCAGACATGCTGACCAGCAAGTTAGGGGTGCGATAGTATTGCCTCACGGCACAGGTAAAACCGCAAAGGTTTTGGTTTTGGCTAAAGGCGATAAGGCTAATGAAGCAGAAGCAGCAGGTGCTGACTTTGTCGGTGCTGAAGACATGGTTGCAAAAATCCAGGGCGAAAACTGGTTTGATTTTGACGTTGTTGTTGCTACACCTGATATGATGGGTGTTGTTGGACGTCTGGGTAAGGTTTTGGGACCTAAAGGTTTGATGCCGAGCCCTAAAGCAGGCACAGTTACCATGGATGTTACAAAAGCTGTTAACGAAATTAAAGCAGGTAAAATCGAGTACAGACTTGATAAAACAAATATCATACACTGTCCTATAGGTAAAGCATCGTTCGGTGCTGAAAAACTTAACGCTAACTTTGCCACTCTTATGAGTGCTATCATAAAGGCAAAACCGGCGGCTGCAAAAGGTCAGTATCTTAAGAGTATTGCCGTTGCATCAACAATGGGACCTGGTATAAAAATTAACCCTGTTAGAGTTTCTGATTAATATTCGCTAACATAAGTTTATAAAGCTGTGGTGGGATGTGTATTTTAACCGTTCTGCTGCAGCTTTTTTATGCAATTACCAATTATTTCACGGTATATGATAAAAAGCGGAAACATTTTTTAATGAAATCTGTGTACATTACAAATATACAGCAAAAATCCTTTATAATGCTTGACAAAAAAATAAATGTAATGCTATAATGACAAAAAATAAATATAAAAAGACTGTGACGAAGACGGTCGTGCTTATCGGATTTCAAGAGAGTCTGCGGTTGCTGCAAGCAGATAATCCGGAGGCACAATGGCCCATCACTTCTGAGTTGGAAGGCTGAAATAACAGTAAGCCTTGCCCGAGAATGCTGCGTTAGTGCATAGGGCTTTGTAAGAGCCTGAAGAGGTGCAAAAGCACAATTTGAGTGGTACCGCGGGTGGATTGTTATGCTCGTCTCAAGTTCTTTTGAGACGGGTTTATTTTTTTAACGTACATATCCGGATTGATAATACACTGTAATTATAAGGGGGTAATTTTAAAATGAGTCAACATTTGATGGAAATTGCACAACGTGTGAAGGAGATGCGTGAAATATCCGGTTTTACGCAGGAAGAGCTTGCAAAGAGTGCAGACGTTACTTTGGAAGAATATGCAAAATTTGAAAAAGGAGAAAGCGATTTCGGGTTTACTTTTATTTATAAATGTGCCCAGGCTTTCGGTGTTGAAATTAAAGATTTGCTGATGGGTACCAGTCCTGTTCTGTCGCTTTACAATGTAACACCTAAAGGTCATGGTATGCCGATAGAAAGAAAATCAGGGTTTGAATACCGAAATATCGCGCCGGACTTCAAGAACAAAATTGCGGAACCGTTTCATGTTAAAATACCGTATACTGACGGTGAGCCGTCGTTTTCATCTCATGCAGGGCAGGAGATGGACATTGTTATAAGCGGCAGGCTGAAAATCCGCATCAATGATAAAACCGAAATACTCTCACCGGGCGACAGCATATATTATAACAGTACCGCACCGCATGCTTTGTGTGCGATGGACAAAGAGGGCTGCGAAATTTATGCAATAGTAATGCGTGGAAACGATGCATTCCAAAATGCGGCATTGGAGCACAATGTCAAAAAGGAAAAACGTCAGACGGTTGCCGATAAGTTTATAGATTGTGTTGAAGATGAAAACGGTGTTTTGCAGTCTATCAGCTTTAAAAACGAAGAGAAGTTTAACTTTGCATTCGATTGTGTTGACGCTATTGCCGACAAAACACCTGATAAGACAGCTATGCTGTGGGTGTCTAAAGACGGCGAAAGCAGACGCTTCACATTCCGCGATATGAAGAGATATTCCGCAAAAACAGCAAACTATTTTGAAAGCTTGGGTATTAAACGCGGCGACAGAGTTATGCTTGTTTTAAAACGCCATTATCAATTCTGGTTCAGTGTTCTGGCACTTCACAAAATCGGTGCTATTGTAATACCGGCTACAAATCAGTTGGTGGAACACGATTTTGATTACCGTTACAAAGCTGCCGGCGTAAGTGCGATTGTCTGTACGGCAGACGGCGATGTGGCACATCATGCAGAGGAAGCCGCAAAAGGTCTTGACATATTAAAAATCATGGTTGGCGGTAAGGCTGAAGGCTGGCACGATTATAACGCCGAAATGAAAGAGTTTTCCGACGTGTACGAAAGAAAGAGCGACACACCTTGCGGCAGCGATCGTATGATAATGATGTTTACATCGGGTACAACAGGTTATCCGCGTATTGCGGCACATTCATATAAATATGCACTCGGACACTATATCACCGCAAAATATTGGCACAATGTCAATCCGGACGGTTTGCACTTTACCATCTCCGACACCGGTTGGGGCAAAGCATTCTGGGGCAAGCTGTACGGACAGTGGCTGTGTGAAGCGGGTATCTTCACTTATGACTTTGACCGTTTCAAATCAGAAGAAATTTTGCCTATGTTTGCAAAATATAATATAACAACCTTCTGTGCACCGCCGACAATGTACCGATTCTTTATAAAAGAGGATTTGTCAAAATACGATTTATCGTCTATTGAATACGCAACAACAGCGGGAGAGGCGTTAAACCCTGAAGTGTTTAACAAATTCAAAGAGGCAACCGGGCTCACAATTATGGAAGGCTTTGGACAGACAGAAACCACACTTTGTATAGGTAACCTTGTCGGCACAACGCCGAGGATTGGGTCGATGGGTTTGGCAAGTCCGCTGTATGATGTACATCTGCTTGATCCGGACGGAAACGAATGTGCACCCGGTGAGACCGGTGAAATCTGCATTAAAACGGAACGCAACAATGCACCGTGCGGCTTGTTCATGGGATATTATCTCGACGACGAGAAGACAGATAAAGCTTGGCACGACGGATATTATCACACAGGCGATCAGGCTACGCGTGATGAAGAAGGCTATTTGTGGTATGTAGGACGTATAGATGACGTTATCAAATCGTCGGGTTACCGTATCGGGCCATTTGAAATAGAAAGTGTTATTATGGAATTGCCATACGTTTTGGAGTGTGCAATAACAGCTGTGCCGGACGAAGTAAGGGGTCAGATTGTTAAAGCGACCGTTGTTCTTGTAAAGGGTAAAGAAGGTTCAGATGAGCTGAAGAAGGAAATTCAGAATTATGTAAAGACAAGAACCGCACCGTATAAATATCCGAGAGTGGTTGAATTTGTTACAGAATTGCCAAAGACGTTCAGCGGTAAGGTAAGAAGAGTTGAAATAAGACAAAACGACTCAAAAAAATAAAATTTATCACACAATAAAACCCGCCTTATAAAGGACGGGTTTTATTTTTGATGTGTGATTTTGATGAATCGGTTTCTTATACTATTCATTGCTTCGACGTTCAATAACAAACTAAAATATGTTATTCAACATTGCCGGCAATTTATATTTTGAAACAGGTATCGGCTATGATTATTTTATGCCGTTTTCATATGATTCGATCATTCTCTTAACCATCTGACCGCCTATAGAACCGGCCTGTCTGGATGTTAAATCGCCGTTATAACCGTCTTTGATGTTAACGCCGACTTCGTTTGCACATTCCATTTTAAACTTATCCAACTTTTGCTTTGCACCTGGAACTACAATTTTATTGCTTGACATGATAATTTTCACCTCTAAAAATAAATTTGTTTTTAGTCGATGATGTTTTTTTGTTAATCAAAAATTACTACATTTAAATCAGTTAAAATTGATTGAGAGTAAAAATTTATTTTTTACATCGACTACGGTAGTATTTTGTGCAAGCAAAATGATTTTATGCAGTTATATATCAAGCAATTTATGGAATAAAAACGTAGCTGTTGCCGCATTTAACAGTCCAAATTTAATACATCGATATTTTTTTCCTGTTTTTATAAAAAAATGCAAAAAAAAGCTTGACTTTTTAACTGCACGAATGTATAATAAATAGCGTCGCTGATACAGAATTATTAAAGCGTACGTGGGAGCATAGCTCAGCTGGGAGAGCATCTGCCTTACAAGCAGAGGGTCATAGGTTCGAGCCCTATTGTTCCCACCATATTTGGCCCGGTAGTTCAGT
>CAJOGA010000054.1 GCA_905233855.1 uncultured Clostridia bacterium | reverse complement strand
TTTCGGTTTAAACTATATGCAAGCACAATTTAAGCATGATTATCGTTTGTTGTGTTCTTGAAGTTCCTCTGCTGTCATAAAATATTCAAAATCATCGGTTTTGACAAATTTTACAACAACATTCAGAGGGAATCTCTGAGTTTCGCTGATATAACTATCGATCAAGGTATTATAGTCGTTTTTTGCAGTATTTACCCTCACCTGCATATCTCTCAATTTAACCAATTCATCAACAAAATCTTTTCTCCTTTTATCGGTGTTACTGTTGGAATAATTGATAATACCATTCACCACTGACGACACTTCTTTATTTGCGTCTGCTTTTTCGGAGATTGTTGATGCAGACCTGGTTTGATTATTTATATCGGAAATAATTCCTTTTATTTCCTGTTCAATTTCCAATTGTGGGTCTAAATATGCACTAAGTCCATCCAACAATTCTGCCCTTTGTTCTATTTGTGCATTCAATAGTTTTAAACTGTCTGATATATTTGATTGTTTGGTTTTTACTAAATTGTACGGCGTCAACACGGAAAAAATAAGCAGAGCAACAACTATAACAATTATAACTATATTTCTCACAGTTTTCAAATCAAAAACCCCCAAATGTGTAGTATGTGTTAAAATCAAGTTAAAATCCACAAAGTATATTATAACATTAAACCCTCATTTAATCAACACCAAAAAAGCAAAATATGCTGTGTTTTTTATAATTCTTGCTGTAAAATCTATCGACTTTTCGGCTAATATATTATCTTTCATTTCCATCGCCAAAAATATTATATCATTATGTGCAGATAAAGAAAAAATCCTATCTTTCGACAGGATTTTGGTTTTGGTGCTCGAGGCCGGAATCGAACCGGCACGGGAAAAACTCCCACGGGATTTTAAGTCCCGGGCGTCTACCAGTTCCGCCACTCGAGCATTTATCAACGCAGAAAATATATTACCACATCAGTGCGGATTAGTCAATACTTTTTTATTATTTTTTGACTATGTCGTAATCAACATATGTTTTGGAGGCAAACGGTGTTTACCTCCAAAACAACGCTGTTTCTGCAATTTCTCAACATCTCTGCCTTGCTGTGAGCTTTGTCATTTAACGCTGTCCACTATCTTCATCAGGCGTCTGCCATACTCAACGTAGCCGTCAAAGCCGTTATGCATATGCGGCTCAATAGACATATACCCGTCATAACCTGTACGGATCAAATCGGCAACTATGCGTTCAACCTGTGCTTCGCCTTCACCCGGGAAGGTACGCACTACCTTACCGTTTTCGTCAATCTTCTGATCCTTTATATGCACATACCCGATAAGCTCACGCACAGCTTGGTAAAAATCCCACGAATCCTGCGGCGGATACGGCGGCTCGGCGTCCATATTTGTGCCGCCTATAGGGTTTCCGCTGTCGTATGCCACTTTGAAATACGGTGTGTCTAAATAATTTGCCAGACGTATAAGGTGGCTGTACGCATTGCCTGCATACCCTCCGCAGTTTTCACAAACAAAGGTTATTGCATTGTCCGCACACATTTTCACCAAATCCTTCATTATAGGGAACACCATTTTTTCGTTTTCCTCAAGCGACAGCTCATTGTTATACGCAAGTGCCATACCGCGGACAAACTTTGTATTCAACCTTTTCATACGCGGAACAGCACGCTTTAACGCTTCATAATTATAGTCCACATCAGACTGCACCCACGGCTTGCGACAGGAATTTGCAATCGCACTTCCAAAACACGGAATACGAATGTTTTCCGTCTTAAGCAGCTTATATGCCTCTTCAAACTCCTCGTCGGTTATATCGGTGAAGTTTTTACCGTAAAGACCGCGTATGTCTATACAATCCCAACCCAGTTCCTTTGTTGCATTTATCTGTTCCTGAAGCGTTGAGCCCGCCTCATCTGCAAAGCCTGTGTATATTATCATAGCGTTATCCTCCTATTTTGCGTATGAATCCTCCATGTTAACGTTTTTGTCTTCAACGACCGTCTTAACATATTTTGATGTTTTGATAAGCTCCTTCAATTTTGCCTCAAATACATCTCCGTTCATAGGCAAAGTAACCGCTTGCTGTGTGAATGACGACTGCATAATGGCATTTGCAAGCATAACAGAATTCAAGCCTTCGGTTGCATGAGCCGTTAAATCCTCTTTGCCCGTTACGATAGAATTAATAAA
Organism: uncultured Clostridia bacterium; assembly: GCA_905233855.1. GTDB lineage: Bacteria > Bacillota > Clostridia > UBA1381 > CAJOGA01 > CAJOGA01. The sequence continues at coordinate 7,361 of CAJOGA010000054.1, read as the reverse complement.
TTTCTCCATAACAGGCTTATGACCGGTCGGCTGTCTGTCGCTGTACGGAATATCCATTACCCAGTTTTCCACGCTGTCGAACGATTTTTTGGAATTTTTGAGAACGTCAAGCATAGACTCAACATTCTGGAAATATGTAAGCTTGCCGTTTTCAAACACAAGCTTGCCGTTTTCCGCCATAATTTCTATACGGAACGACCCCGGAGCCTCGCCCGTGGACACAATAAAATGCCCGATCATACCGTTTTCGTGTTGGAAGTATGCAGTAACTTCGTCCTCAACCTCAATATCGTGATACTTACCAATGTTCGCAAATCCGTTTACGGTTTTAGGCAAGCCAAACAACCACTGATACATATCCAGACTGTGCGGACACTGATTTGTCAATATGCCGCCGCCTTCCCCTGCCCATGTTGCCCTCCAGCCGCCGCTGTTGAAATAGGTCTGAGTGCGGAAGCGTGTGGTGTCAATCCATGTAACACGGATAAGCTTGCCAAGTCTGCCGCTTTCCAAAATGGTTTTTATTTTACGGTAATGTGCAAATGTACGTTCCTGGAACATTATGGCAAACACAGGTGCAAAACCCTTTTGTTTTGCTTCATTATATGCATCTATCATCTTTTGACAGTCGTTCACATGTACCGCAAGAGGCTTCTCGCACATTACGTGCAGCCCCATCTTTAACGCATCTATTGCCATAGGCGTATGGTCATAGTGCGGAACGGCTATGGCGATAGCGTCCAGCTTTTCATTCTCAAGCATATCCTTATAGTTATAATAAGGTGTTACGTTATACCGTTTTGCGTAGTCATCGGCTTTTTCTTTGACAATATCACATGCCGCAACAAAATCGACCGACGGAATGTCGTTCAACATTTGTGCATGGCCTCTGCCCTGATTACCGAGTCCTACAAGACCAACTTTTACTTTCTCCATTTTTTCAAAACCTCTTTTCCTGAAAAACAGTTCCCGTTTGCTTAATTTAATACACTGATTAAATTATACCAATGAAGATATAATATTACAACAATTTTTAACTGAATTATTATAAAAATTTGCGTTATAGAAAACTAAAATAATGGCACGGATAAAACACGTGCCATTATGATAACAGTCAGATACAATTAAAATATTTTTTGGAATAAAACAAATTTATATTTTTGCTTGCGGTCGGACGACTTTTTCGACAGCCTATACGTATTATTCGTAATCCACAACGTTTACCCATGAAAGCAGGAATTCACGTTCATGTGCGTTGCCCTTAACTGACTGTGAAGCGGCAACAATAGGCATCCATTTTTGGATATATTGTTTTGCGGTGTCGCTCTTTTTGCAGAACAAATCCAGATACTTGTCCGCAACGTCCTGCTTGCCTTCAAGACAGAACAACAGATACGTTCTTGCAACGTCTGCCGATGCATTGCCCTGCGTAGCGTGCGACCAGTCAAGAATGTACGGCGTACCGTCATTTGCTATAATGATATTGGACGGATTAAAATCACCGTGGCAAACCTTGTTATGCTTAGGCATACCTTCAAGACGGGTGTGTAATTCGTAACGTGTTGTTGCGTCCAGCTCCGACATGCTTATCTTACGGTTCATTTTGTCTTTAAGCTTGTTCAGAAGCGGTGCTTTCTCGTTATGGACGCTTATTTGCAAGTCAACAAGCATTTCAAGATATTCGTCAAATTTATCGGGATTTTCTTTGAAAAGCTGTGCAAGAGTTTTGCCTTCTATAAATTCGGAAACTATCGCCCACTGCTCACCAATCATTGTTACGCCCAAAATTTTTGGAATGTTAAGGTTGGTTTCTTCTATTCTGGCTTGATTCAACGCTTCGTTTAAAATATCTGCCTTGGAATATCCAACGTCAAACACTTTGATACATTTGTCTCCGTCGCGGTAGATTTTTTTATTGGTTCTTGTCGCAATTACATTATCCAGTTTCATTAGACTCTGCTCCTTACTATATATTTTGGTGTCTGTTACGCTTTTTTACTCTTGCGAGCGGTTGCTTTTGTAATGTCTGCAGCCGTAGGTTTTGCCGTCTCTTCAAAATGCTTATCCCCGTAATACGCATTCAGATACATCTGTTTGATCTCGCTCATCAACGGATAACGAGGATTTGCACCTGTGCATTGATCGTCAAAAGCCTGCTCTGTCATGTCGTCCAGACGGCTTAAGAAATCTTGTTCGTCTATGCCGTAGTCTTTGATGTTTTTCTTTATTCCCACTCTTGTTTTAAGATCGTTAACGGCTTTGATAAGGTTTTCAAGCTTTTCGTTATCGTCTTTACCGCCGAGTCCCAGATAATCGGCAATTTCAGCGTAACGTGCAAGCGTGTGCGGATGATCGTACTGTGAGAAAGTACCCATTTTTGCAGGAGCTTCGCTTGCATTAAAGCGGAGAACCTCCTCTATCATCAATGCATTTGCCACGCCGTGCGGCAGATGGTGGAACGCACCTAATTTGTGTGCCATAGAATGACATACGCCAAGAAACGCATTTGCAAAAGCCATACCTGCCATTGTTGCGGCATTCGCCATCTTTTCACGTGCTTCAACATCCGTCTGACCGTTATCGTAAGCACGAGGCAGATACTTAAAGATGTTTTTAAGTGCCTGCAGTGCCAAACCGTCGGTATAGTCGGTCGCCAGCATTGCGGCATACGCTTCCAACGCATGAGTTACAGCGTCGATACCCGATGCTGCCGTTAAGCCTTTAGGTGCACTCATGTGAAAATCTGTGTCTATTATCGCCATATCAGGGAGCAATTCGTAGTCCGCAAGCGGATATTTAACTCCTGTTTTTTCGTCTGTTATAACGGCAAACGGTGTAACCTCAGAGCCTGTACCGGCAGATGTCGGTATAGCGATAAAGTATGCCTTCTCTCCCATTTCAGGGAATGTGTATACACGTTTGCGTATGTCTATGAAACGCATTGCCATATCCATAAAGTCAGCTTCCGGGTGTTCATAAAGAACCCACATAATCTTGCCGGCATCCATAGCAGATCCGCCGCCCAACGCAATGATGGTATCCGGTTTGAACGCCGCCATCAGTGTCGCTCCGTCTTTTGCATTTTTAAGAGTAGGGTCCGGCTGAACATTGAAGAAGGTTGTATGTTCAATACCCATTTCGTCAAGCTTGTCGGTAATAGGCTTGGTATAGCCGTTTTCGTACAGGAAGGTGTCTGTTACGATAAATGCCTTTTTAGCATGACGGACAGTTTTAAGCTCCTCTAAAGCAACGCCCAAACATCCTTTCTTGATATATACCTTTTCAGGTGCACGGAACCAAAGCATATTTTCCCTTCTCTCTGCTACTGTTTTTATATTCAACAAATGCTTGACACCAACGTTTTCTGAAACGCTGTTGCCGCCCCAAGAACCGCATCCGAGCGTTAATGAAGGTGCAAGCTTGAAGTTATACAAATCTCCGATGCCGCCGTGGGAAGACGGTGTGTTCACCAAAATACGGCAGGTTTTCATACGTTGTGCAAATTCGTTGAGCTTATCTGCTTCCGTTATTTCGTTGATGTATATAGACGATGTGTGTCCGTATCCGCCATCGGCAATAAGGTGTTCCGCTTTGCAAAGAGCGTCTTCAAAATCTTTAGCCTTATACATAGCAAGCACAGGACTCAGCTTTTCATGTGCAAACTCTTCGGAAAGATCGACGCTTTCAACCTCGCCTATCAGGATTTTTGTTCCCTCCGGCACGTCAACACCTGCCAAAGATGCAATTGTTGCGGCAGACTGTCCCACAATTTTGGCATTCAACGCACCGTTTACTATAATCGTTTTACGCACCTTCTCGGTCTCCTGCTTATTGAGGAAGTAACAACCTCTGTTCGCAAATTCCGTTTTTACTGCGTCGTAAACAGATTTCAAAACAATAACCGATTGCTCCGACGCACAAATCATACCGTTGTCAAAGGTTTTGGAATGAATGATTGAGTTTACAGCCAATATAATGTTCGCTGTATCGTCAATTATAGCAGGTGTGTTTCCGGCACCCACTCCAACCGCAGGCTTGCCGCTGGAATATGCGGCTTTAACCATGCCCGGACCGCCGGTTGCAAGGATAATATCAGCTTCCTTCATAACGGTATTTGTCATTTCCAGCGACGGCATGTCTATCCAATCTATAATACCTTCCGGCGCTCCCGCCTCAACAGCCGCTTCAAGCACTACCTTTGCGGCTGCTATCGTACTGTTCTTTGCTCTCGGGTGCGGGGATATTATTATTGCGTTTCTTGTTTTTATTGCCAACAAACATTTGAATATTGCTGTTGATGTAGGATTAGTTGTAGGGATAACGGCAGCAATAGTGCCTATAGGTTCTGCTATTTTCTTTATTCCATTTTCTTTATCTTCTTCTATAACACCGCAGGTTTTTGTGTTTTTATAAGCGTTATAGATATATTCTGCGGCATAGTGATTTTTAATTACTTTATCCTCCACAACGCCCATACCCGTTTCTTCAACTGCCATTTTTGCAAGCCGGATTCTTGCCTTGTCGGCAGCAGACGCAGCAGCTAAAAATATTTTGTCAACCTGATTTTGCGTATAGGTTGCAAACTTTTTCTGTGCAGCACGTGTGTTTTCTATAGCCTCTTCCAGCTTTTCCACACTGTCTACTATTGAATACTGTTTTGCTTCCATAATGAACTACCTCCCTGATTTATTGTTAAGCTTTATTTTGCCTGATTTACTATTTTTTGATTTCGTTAATATTTTAACATATTCTGCACCATTGTAAATTCTTAAAACACATAATCAGAGTTATCATTTCTGATAATACTTTTATGAGTTATGCACGAAAATCCACACTTTATTATATGTTTATTGGTAAAATGATATACTAAACAAAAAAGCGGAACGATTCCCTTTAAAGAAAATCGCTCCGCATAAATTATTTACAATACTTTACATTAATAATTATTTGGTATTCAACTGTTTAATTGTTGTGTTACGACCTTTTATGTCTATCTCCAGAGCATTGGAAAGAAGCATCGCTACACGTCCTCTGAGTGCTTCTTTTTTAGCCGAAATAACAATGCCCGTGAGCATCTTCTTTTCAGATGCTATTTTAATATATCCGCTAGGATAACCGCCCGCTTCTGTTGCCTCGTCGTTATAGCCGAGTGCCGCAATTATCATTTTTATAACCTGCTCTTCGGTTACGTATGCATCGGGGGCAAAGGTTCCGTCGCCCATGCCGTTTACAATGCCGGCTTTAACAGCCGCACCAATGTATCCGGCTGCCCAGTGGTCCGGTGCAACATCTGTGAAGTTGTTGGCGGAAACGTCCTGTTCAAGTTGCAGCGCTCTTGTTATTACCGTTGCAAATTCCGCTCTTGTTATATTTTTGGCAGGACCAAAAGTTCCGTCTTCATAGCCGTTGATAATTCCGAGCTTAGCTATTGCGTTTATTGCCTTTTCAAAAGATACGCCGTTTGTGTCTTTGAACATCGGCGGTTCTTTTGTAGGGGCAGGAGTTGGCTTAGGTGTAGGAGAAGGATCTGCTCCTGCCGGGTTGTATATGTTTATGTTATCCAAATCAATATAGCCCGATTCTTCTTCCAACGATACCAAAAATTGGTTGATGAACGGAGTGAGAGAATAATCCGCCGGAAGTACAACAGGTGTGTTTTGGTCAACCGTCATCACGGTTGTTTTGTCTTTGAAGTTTATTTCCCATTTAATGTGATGCCATGTATCCGGCTTTAAATCCGCAATTTTGGTTTCCCAGAAGTTTAATGCACCGTCTTGAGTGAAAAACAGCTTGCCGTAAAACGCTCTGTCGTCCATATATATGTATTTATCACCCTTGCCGACATTGCCTCTGTAGTCAAATTCACATATTACGTTATCGCCGTATGCCGATTCCCTTAATTTACGTGCAAAGGTGTATGGAGTGTAGCTTGCACCGGATTCTATGTGTGCATAATTGCCCGACGTTTCAGACGCTCCGTCGGTGCTTTTGATTTCAAATTTTGCTCCGCCGATTATTTCTAACGGCAACCACGCGTTCCCTTCTTCAAAATCTTCGGAGTACAATGTTTTAAGCATTACAGGTGCCGGCGTAGCGGTTGCGTCAGGATCCTTTGTAGGCAAAGGAGTAACCTCCGGTTTCGGAGTTGAAGACGCTGTGTCAGGGCCGTCAGGGTCATACACTACCAAATTGTCCAATTCCATGTATCCGGAGTATGAATCTGCACGGACAAGCAAACGGCTCAAACCTGACGGGTCGTTATATGCCACATTGTATGCATCTACCTCAAACGGCTCGTTATCGTCTATGGTTACATATTGCTTATTGCCTTCAAAGTTTACTTCCCATATGATATGATGCCATATGTTAGAAGTTAAGTCTATCGAATCTTCGTAGTAGTCGTCATTTTCTCTTCTGCCTGTAACCACCAGTTTACCCATTTTGCCGAAATAAATTCTGCCGTATGACGGGTTTTCTCCCAAATAGAAGTACTTACCCGTTCCTCCGGCAATTGTATCGCCTCTGTAGTCAAATTCTATTATTATTCTTTTTCCGGTAGGTGCTCTTAATCCATGCTTATAGATAATAGGTCCGGAAATCGCATCAATTCTGGCGTATGTTGTGCCGGGTTCAACGCCGTCTTCGTTATGCAACGAATAATATGCCGCATTTCCGTTTGTAGGCTTCCAGTTCCTTGACAAGCCCTCAAAGTCTTCCTGATACAAAACAGAGCCTTTGATTGGAGCTGCCGCTGTTGAATGCATTGCCGTCATAAATCCAAGCAGCATGGTTATTGAAAGTATGATTGATATTATTTTTTTGTTCATCCTTTAATACCCCTTCCCTTTTAACAAAAATTTCTTTATATTATTATATAAAACCATTTCATCAAAGTCAACAATTTACAATGATTTTTCACCTGCTTTATAGTAACACTTGCATATATTTTCAAGGTGATATAATTCTCTTCAAGATAATATAATATACAAAATAATATTTTGGAGGTTGAGCATGAAAAAAACATTGTATCGTTGGCAGTCGGCAGGGTTTATCTTCGTTGGAATCATGGGTGTGCTGTTGCATTTTCTGTTTGACATAACAGGTCAAAGTGTTATTGTCGCACCGTTTGCCGCAGTAAATGAGTCTGTATGGGAGCATATAAAGATTTTATTTTTCCCCATGCTTGTTTTTGCTTTTATACAAGGACGTTTTATCGGCAAAGAGTACGGAAACTTTTGGTGCGTTAAGCTTGCGGGCACAGTCTTGGGCGTATTGCTCATACCTGTGCTTTATTATACCATAATCGGTATATTCGGAGCAGTTCCCGATTGGATCAATATTCTTATGTTTTATGTAACGGC
>CAJOGA010000053.1 GCA_905233855.1 uncultured Clostridia bacterium | reverse complement strand
GTTTCAGCTCTTGTAACATTTTCATTAGGTTTAACTAACTTAGGTAAATAATTAATTACTTCAACAGTTTGTCCTTTATCATTTACATAAGTGTATTCTTCTATAGTAGGATAGCCTTTAATTATACCCATAGCATAACACAATCTCATTGCTTGTGCATAGTCCAAACCATTTTCGTTGATATTATTTTTGTTTTGCTCATTTAAATCTTCGAAATCTAGTACCATACCAGTATCATCTAGAACAGGTTTGTATGCAATATTTCTACAAGTTTGTATAAGCATATAGCATATTTCCTTTCTTGAAGCTGGCTGATCAAGATTAGATGTATTATACATACCTACAGGTATAATACTGTTTTGTTCAGCGAATTGAACATAAGGTATAGCCCAATGTTCATAAACAGATAAATCAACTGGATCCATGTATCTAGCAACAACTAGTTTTATAAGCTCTCCTTTTGATACATTGTTATATGGCATAAAAGAACCATCAGGATAACCATTTACTAAATTATGCTTAATAGCATAATTTACAGTTTCATCATACCATTCCTCTGCATTTACAGAAAAAGAAAAGCAGGTAAAAAATAGTGCTACAATTAGTCCATAAATAAGAAATTTTCTTTTCATGTTAATCCTACTTAAAAATAAAAATAAAGATAATATATATAAAATTACTAATAAAGTATACCACAATACAAGAATTATGTCAATTAATATAAAAAATAGTGTAACTTATATAATTTCCAATATTTTTTGACAAATATACGGAAAAAGGGTAAAAAAATCCGGCAAGTCGGCAGACGCTGATTTACCGGAAGTTTTTATAAAATTCAGAATATCTGATTATTAGCCAAGTTCAGCAAAATACTTGATTGTTCTTACCATCTGGCTTGTGTATGAGTTTTCGTTATCATACCATGAAACAACCTGAACCTCATAGAGGTCATCGCCGATAGCAGAAACCATTGTCTGAGTAGCGTCAAACAATGAACCGTATTTCATACCGATAACATCGGAAGAAACTATAGCGTCCTCATTGTAGCCGAAAGATGCTGAAGCAGCAGCTTTCATAGCGGCATTGATGCCCTCTGCCGTAACGTCTTTGCCTTTAACAACAGCCGTAAGAATTGTTGTAGAACCTGTTGTAACAGGTACACGCTGTGCAGAACCGATAAGCTTGCCGTTAAGTTCCGGAATTACAAGACCGATAGCTTTTGCGGCACCTGTTGAGTTTGGAACTATGTTAGCAGCACCTGCTCTTGCACGGCGAAGGTCGCCTTTTCTGTGCGGACCGTCAAGAATCATCTGGTCGCCGGTGTATGCGTGGATTGTGCTCATAATACCACTCTGAATAGGAGCATAATCATTAAGAGCTTTAGCCATAGGAGCAAGGCAGTTTGTTGTGCAAGAAGCGGCAGAAATAATCTTGTCGTCTTTTGTAAGCGTGTTTTCATTTACACTGAATACAATAGTTTTGAGGTCTTTGCCTGCCGGAGCAGATATAACAACCTTTTTAGCACCTGCGTCAATGTGAGCCTGGCTCTTTTCCTTTGAACAGTAGAAACCTGTACATTCAAGCACAACGTCAACGTCAAGCTCGCCCCAAGGAGCGTCCTTAGCGTCTTTGATTGCATAGATTTTAATTTTTTTGCCGTCAACAGTTATTGAATCCTCACCGGCTTCAACAGTGTGAAGTCCCTCGCCTATTTTTCCGCAGTAACCGCCCTGTGCTGTGTCATACTTTAAAAGCTGAGCAAGCATTTTCGGATCTGTAAGGTCGTTAATAGCAACTATTTCATAACCTTCTGCACCGAACATCTGACGGAAAGCAAGTCTTCCGATACGGCCGAAACCATTGATAACAACTTTTATTGCCATTTGTAATTACCTCCTGAGTTTTTTTAATTTTTATGAAATTTTTAAAAAAAATCCATATTTTGTTGATTGTATTATACATCAAAATAATACAATATACAAGAGTCTTTTTTAAAAACATTGCATGCCATATTGATATGTTTTTTGTTTATTTTAACTAATACATTTACACTTCGGCGATATTTTTAAGTGAAATAGAGTTGCAACGCATACAAAAACATAGTACAAGCATATACATATAAAAAGATGATATACAAAAAGAAGGAATTACAATGAAAAAAATTATGATAAGCATTTTGTTTTTTGCACTTGTTCTGACAGCCTTGCCTGCGATTATAATAACCTTTGTATCACCGGATACTGACGGCAAAGAGGAAAAATCCGCATTTGACGACGCCGGTGCGGAGGAGGTGTTTGTGAGCGGTGATTATAATTTTTGCGCATCTCCCGACTTGATGATACGCGTGTATATCAACGAACGCGATGAAACGGTTGAGATGAAGCTGGACGACTATATAAAAGGTGTGCTGCCTGCGGAGATGCCGCCGTCGTTCAATATCGAAGCGTTGAAGGCACAGGCTGTCGCCGCACGTACATATGTGCTTGCACACAAACAGCAGTATGAGCAAAAGGGTTATCCGCCCGAACACAAAGGCAATGCCGATGCATGCACAAATTACAAGCATTGCAAAGCGTGGGTGAGTGAGGATGATGCAAAAGCACGCTGGCAGGATTGGGATCAGGTGTATAAACAAAAAATTGACGATGCAGTTACATCTACCGCCAACATATGTATGGTGTATAACGACGAGCCTATTGTAGCGGTGTTCCATTCAACGTCGAGCGGTGTAACCGAATCGGCAAAAGATGTTTGGGGTTCGGATGTGCCGTATTTGCAAAGCGTGGAAAGCGAGGGTGATGTGTTATCGCCCAAATATAATGCCGTTAAAAGCGTGAGTATGACGGAGTTTATGGATAAAGTGCAAGCGGCACATCCGGATATTGACTGGTCTGAAGGTATAATAGGCGAAATCACGCGGAGCGATGCCGGAGGCATACTCACAATAAAGCTGGGCAACCAAAAATTGTCCGGCACAGAGTTAAGAGAATTATTCGGACTGCAATCGGTAAACGCACAGCTTGAAATTTCCGAAGACGCTCAAACGGTTACAATAACAACAAAGGGCAACGGACATGGCGTCGGCATGAGTCAGTACGGTGCAAACTATATGGCGGAGGAGGGAAAAAGCTATATTGAAATACTGAAAAGCTACTATACAAATGTGGAGCTGGCAAAGGTGAATTAAAACACAGGCGAGTATGAACGCCGTATCAGAATTTGTATTATTTCGTCTGCGGTTTTGTTTTGTGCGTTAACAAGAAAAATGCCGTGTGCGGAAGTTTTGGCTGATGTCAGATTTGCATAATGTTGTATCTGTTCAATGCTTATGGAGCTTGCATACACCAATGCGTCTATGGGACAGTTGTTTTCGCCGTATGTTACAACGTCAAAACCGTTTAAAATAAGCTGCTGTTTTATTCCGTCGAGACCGTATTGTACAGCTACTGTCATGGTTATCCGTCCTTTCGGATTGATTTCTTGGTTATTGTGTGCACATATCCAATAAAATATACCTTTGTGCAACAACAGGAAAATTCGCCGAAAATGCTTGACAATTACCGGCATTCGTGGTATGATAAACAAATCTTGAAAGGATGAGTTTAATAGCGTCTTTTCATAGCAATATTAACGGACCACTCGATACGGGTTGAGGCCATACGGACAGCCGGGTCCACTGCCGATTGGCGGATTTCCGCCTTATTGATTGAGTTAAAAGCTCAAATTTTATAAGTTGGTTACTTTATAACCGAAATGCACTTTTTGTGCAGACTTGTGAAACGGTCAATAAGAGTAGTAAAAGTATTTTGCTATATAGACTCTGCATGCCAACATAACTTATCCGAAGTGTGTTTTATAGTATGGGCGAATATCGTATTCGCTTTGAATCTATATGATGGATAATCGCAAGCTGTATAAAAAGCAGCTTGCGTTTTTTGCGTTTGGAGGGAATACGATGGATCAGAATAAAGCACCCATTTACGAAGCTTTAGAACAATTTCGGAGAATGAGAGTAGTTCCGTTCGACGTTCCGGGACACAAGCACGGGAAGGGAAATCCCGAGCTTGTAAAATTTCTTGGGCGACAGTGTGTGGAAATTGATGTGAACAGTATGAAGCCTTTGGATAACCTTTGCCATCCGGTTTCGGTTGTCAGAGAGGCGGAGCAGTTGGCTGCCGAAGCGTTTGGTGCAAAAAACGCCTTTTTGATGGTGAACGGAACCACAAGTTCGGTGCAGAGTATGATTCTTTCCGTTTGCAAACGCGGTGATGAAATTATTCTGCCGCGTAACGTTCACCGCAGCGTTATAAATGCTTTGGTCTTGTGCGGAGCGGTACCGGTTTATGTGAATCCGGAAGTTGATAAACATTTGGGTATATCTTTGGGAATGAAGACAGAACAGGTGCAAAAGGCAATCAACGAACACCCTGATGCCGTTGCCGTACTGGTCAATAATCCAACCTATTACGGTATTTGCAGCGACATAAAAGCCATTTTCAAAATGGCTCATGATGCGGGGATGCTGTGTCTTGCCGACGAAGCCCACGGCACACATTTTTATTTTGGAAAAGATATGCCGGTATCGGCAATGGCAGCCGGAGCGGATATGTCTGCCGTATCTATGCATAAGAGCGGAGGCAGTCTGACGCAATCCAGCTTTTTGCTTATAGGAGAAAACGTAAGCGAAGGACACGTCAGACAGATTATTAATCTGACTCAGACAACGTCGGGGAGCTACCTGCTGATGTCGAGTCTGGACATTAGTCGACGCAATCTTGCTTTGCGTGGCTCTGATGTGTTTTCAAAGGTAATTGATATGGCAAATTATGCCCGTGAAGAAATCAACCTTATCGGAGGGTATTACGCGTTCGGAAAAGAGCTTGTCAACGGAGATTCAATCTATGATTTTGACCCCACCAAGCTCAGTATCCATACCCGTGATATAGGTCTTGCGGGAATAGAGGTTTATGATATTTTGCGTGATGAATACGATATTCAAATAGAATTTGGTGATATAGGTAATATTTTGGCTTATCTTTCAATAGGGGACGATCCGCAAGGACTGGAGAGGCTTGTCAGTGCCCTTGCAGAGATAGAACGAAGGTATCAGAGAGACACAAAAGGACTTTTAAGTCAGGAGTATATTGCACCTACAGTTGTTATCAGTCCGCAGGATGCATTCTATGCTCCGAAGGAAAGCTTACCGCTGCGTGAAAGCGTGGGACGGGTATCCAGTGAATTTGTGATGTGTTATCCTCCGGGAATACCTATTCTTGCACCGGGAGAACGTATTACGCCGGAAATCCTTGATTATATCGAATACGCAAAGATAAAGGGATGCTCCATGACAGGTTCTGAAGATCCTGATATTCTTAATATCAATGTGTTAAAGTAAAGGGGGGAAAGTTCTATGGAAATGTGGTTCAGCGAATTTCATGCGCCGGATGTAAAGCACAGCCTTCGTGTTAACAAGCACTTGTATTCTGCAAAGACAGAATTTCAGCAAATTGACATTTTTGACACACCCGAGTTTGGCCGCGTTCTTGCGTTGGACGGAAACGTCATGCTGACCGAGCGTGATGAATTTATATACGACGAGATGATAACTCATGTTCCGATGTCGGTTCATCCCTATGTACGCGATATTTTGGTGATAGGAGCGGGAGACGGCGGCGTTGTCAAAGAACTTACCCGCTATAAAACGATAGAACGCATCGACCTTGTGGAGATGGATCCGCAGGTAATAGAGGCATGCCGTATCTATCTTCCCGAAAACGCCTGCCGTTTAGACGACGAACGCGTACACATTTATTTTGACAATGCACTTCGCTTCATACGACGCTGTAAAAACAAATACGACCTCATCATCGTGGATTCCACCGACCCGTTTGGCCCGTATGAAGGATATTTTACAAGAGAGTTTTACGGTATTTGCTATAATGCCTTACGTGAAGACGGCATCATGGTTAATCAGCAGGGAAGTCCGTTTTATAAGCACGATGCGGAGGAACTGCAGAGAAGTCATAAGAGAATAGTAAACACCTTTCCTATAAGCCGTGTTTATCAGGCACACATACCAACCTATGCGGCAGGCTACTGGCTGTTTGGATTTGCCAGCAAAAAGTATCATCCTATTGACGATTTGAAAGCAAAGGAATGGACAGAATTGGGCCTTGAAACGCAATATTACACTCCGCGGCTTCATGAGGGGGCGTTTTATCTGCCGAAATTTCTGGAACGAATGCTTGAGGAGGTGGAGTAAACCGTGCTGAAACCCAATATAGAAACCTTTATCGGATGCGATGCACAGTACAAAGATGCAAATATTGTCCTGTACGGTGCACCGTTTGACTCAACAACAAGCTATCGTCCGGGGGCAAGATTTGGTCCTGCCGCTATGCGGCATGAAAGCTATGCCATTGAAACATACAGCCCGTATCTTGACATTGACCTTACCGATTATTGTATTTTTGACAGCGGTGATATGGAATTATCCTTCGGAAAATCAGAAGATGCTCTTGCCGACATTGAGCAGAGGTGTGATGTTATTTTAAACGACGGCAAACTTCCCGTTTTGCTGGGCGGCGAGCATTTGGTAACGCTGGGAGCTGTGCGGTCGGTGTATAAAAAATATCCCAATGTATCTATCCTGCATTTTGATGCACATGCAGATCTGAGAGATGATTATCTGAATTGCAGGTTGAGCCATGCATGCGTTATGCGTCGGTGCCATGAGTTGGTCGGAGACGGGCGTATTCATCAATTTTGCATCCGAAGCGGCGACAGAGAGGAATTTAAGTTTGCATCTGAACATACAAATATGCATCGCTTTGGTTTGGAAGGATTTGGAGATACTGTAAAGCGGTTATATGACGATAAAACACCGGTTTATCTTACTGTAGATCTGGATTGTCTCGATCCGTCATGCTTTGCGGGAACGGGTACGGCGGAGGCAGGCGGTATCAGCGTAACAGAATTATTGAATGCAATTTATGCAATAGGAGGACTGAATATCGTCGGTGCTGATTTGGTTGAGTTGGCTCCTGTGCTGGATTTGAGCGGAAATTCTACCACAACGGCCTGCAAGATACTGCGTGAATTGCTGTTGGCTTTGGAAAAGGAGACCGGAATTAAAAAGGAGAATGTAATATGAGCAGAGTTTTAGTTATCGGATGCGGCGGCGTTGCAAATGTGGCAATACGTAAATGTTGTCAGGCAAGCGATGTTTTTACAGAGCTTTGTATTGCAAGCCGCACAAAATCAAAGTGTGATGATCTTGCAAAAATATTGAAAGACAAGACAAAAACAAATATCACCACCGCACAGGTGGATGCAGACGATGTTAATCAAATCATCAACCTTATCAACAGCTATAAGCCCGACCTTGTTATGAACATCGCACTTCCGTATCAGGATCTGACAATCATGGATGCATGTCTTGCGTGCGGAGTGAACTATATGGACACCGCAAATTATGAGCCGGAGGATACCGATGATCCCGAGTGGCGTAAGATTTACGAAAAGCGATGCAAAGATGCCGGTTTTTCTGCATATTTTGATTACAGCTGGCAGTGGGCATACCGTGAAAAATTTGAAAAAGCAGGGCTTACAGCTCTGCTTGGATGCGGTTTTGATCCCGGCGTTACACAGGCATATTGTGCCTATGCCAAAAAGCATGAATTTGACACTATTGACACTATAGATATTCTTGACTGTAACGGCGGCGACCATGGCTATCCGTTTGCCACCAATTTTAATCCGGAGGTAAATTTGCGGGAGGTTTCCGCACCGGGAAGCTACTGGGAGAACGGACATTGGGTTGAGATTAGTGCAATGAGTATTAAAAGAGAATATAATTTTGATGAGGTGGGGCAGAAGGATATGTATCTGCTTCATCACGAGGAAATTGAGTCTTTGGCACTGAATATACCTGAGGTTAAAAGAATCCGATTCTTTATGACCTTCGGACAAAGCTATCTCACGCATATGAAGTGTCTTGAAAACGTAGGTATGCTTTCTACCACTCCTGTAGAATTTGAAGGGAAGGAAATTGTTCCAATCAAGTTCCTTAAAGCTTTGCTGCCCGACCCTGCCAGCCTTGGCCCACGCACGCACGGTAAAACCAATATCGGCTGCATTTTTACCGGAAAAAAGGACGGCAAGGAGAAAACTTATTATATTTATAATGTCTGCGACCATCAAGAGTGCTACCGTGAGGTTGAAAGTCAGGCAATCAGCTATACAACAGGCGTTCCTGCCATGTGCGGTGCATTGATGCTTTTAACCGGTAAATGGAATAAAGCAGGGGTTTATACGGTAGAAGAATTTGATCCCGATCCATTCCTTGATGCGTTGGATAAGTATGGTTTGCCGCGAAGGGAAAACCGTGCTCCGGTGTTGGTGAGATAAATGAATACGAACAATATCATGCAAGCTGTTTTTTCCGGACTTTGCGGTCATGAGCCAAGCGAGCTGTTTTCTGATTTGACAACACCGTGCTATATTTTGGACGAGAAAAAGCTTCGTCATAACGGGGAAATTCTGGCAGGAGTTGCAAAGAGAACAGGGTGCAAGATTTTGCTTGCACAAAAGGCTTTTTCAAATTGGAATTTATATCCTCTTTTGTCGGAATATCTGGTAGGGACTGAGGCAAGCGGTTTGTTTGAAGCACGTCTTGGGGCGGAGGAAATGCCTGATAAAGAAGTTCATGTATTCAGCACCGCTTATCGCGACGATCAGTTTGACGAGATACTTCATTATGCCGATCATATAGTATTCAATTCTCCCGAGCAACTGAAAAAGTTTGGGAAAAAAGCAAAACAACAAGGGAAGAGTATCGGACTGCGTATCAATCCCGAATGTTCAACTCAGGAAGACCATGCAATATATGATCCTTGTGCTGATGGCAGCAGACTGGGAACGACACGTGAACAGTGGGAGAAAAAAATGCAGCCGGAATGGATAAGCCTTCTTGACGGCTTACACTTTCACACATTATGCGAGCAAAATGCCGATGCACTTGAGGAAACTTTGCGTGCGGTTCAGTCAAAATTTTCAGATGTTCTTCCGCATATGAAATGGCTGAATATGGGCGGAGGACATCATATAACAAGAAAAGACTACGATTTGCCGCTTTTGGAGCGGATTATATCGGACGTGCAAAAACGGTGGGGTGTGGAGGTATATCTTGAACCGGGAGAAGCGGTTGCACTTAATGCCGGTTATTTGGCTACACGCGTACTGGATATTACAGAAAATGCCAACACCAAAAACGTGATTCTGGATGTCAGTGCAGCCTGCCATATGCCGGACGTTCTTGAGATGCCTTATAAGCCGCCGCTTTATGGCAGTAATAATCAGGGATGTGGATATAAGTACAGTTTTGGCGGACCTACATGTCTATCGGGCGATGTTATAGGCGAGTACTTTCTTGCTTCTTTGGAGATATGGCAATCTATACCACCTGTAAAAACAACACCTTTAACGGAATGGCACTTCCGTCAATCGTTTTATGGTGTGAGGACGGAAGCTTTAAGACGCTTCGCAGCTTTGACTATGAAGATTTCAAAACCCGTCTTGGGGATAAATAAAAACTTTACCTGATAAAAAACCGACAAACGTTAAGTGTTGTCGGTTTTTGTACGTTTACAATTTGGTACAAATTTCTTAAAATTTGGCATTTCCTATTGTATTTTATCAATATTTTATATATAATATAAGGAAGTGTTCAGCTTAAGGAAGTGATACATAATGAGTTTTAATATAGTTCTTGTGGAACCTGAAATACCGCAGAACACCGGCAATATAGCACGCACATGTGCTGCAACGGGTGCAAAACTGCATCTTGTGCGTCCTATGGGTTTTGAAATAACCGATAAACATTTAAAAAGAGCCGGTCTTGATTACTGGCATCTGCTCGACGTTAAATATTATGACGATATAAACCATTTTTTCAAAGAAAACGCAGGCGGAAATTTCTATTATTCCACCACAAAAGCCGTTAACAAGCACACCGACGTTTCTTATTCCGACGGCGACTATCTGGTGTTCGGCAAGGAAACAAAAGGGCTTGATGAAGCTTTGCTGCACGACAACAAAGAAAAATGCATACGAATACCCATGATAGACGAGGCACGCAGCTTGAATCTTTCCAATGCAGTTGCAATCGTGCTGTACGAGGCGATGCGTCAGGTGGATTTTCAAACCTTAAAAACCCACGGTGCATTGACAAAATACACCTGGGATTAACCGAAAGGACTGAATGAATTATGTCAACATATAAAATATTCGTGGATTCGGCAAGCGATATAACCGCAGAACAAATGGAAAAATACAATATAGGGCTGATTCCCATAAAAGTTATATTCGATGATACCCCGTACGATGCTTTGAAGGACATCTCCACCGAAACATTTTACGATATGCTCGCCAAGAGTTCCGAGCCTCCGAAAACATCACAGCCTTCTTTTGACCTTATGAAAGACACTTTTGAAAAGGCACTGAAAGAATATGACGACGTTATCTTTTTTGCGATGTCGTCTGCGGCAAGCGGAACATATTCCACAGCAAATCTGGTGCGTGATATGATAGACGAAGAAGGCGGCGACGTAAGCCGTTTGCATCTGTTTGACACGCTCAACTTTTCAGGATTTATTTCCGTTACGGCGATGTATACCGCAGATTTGCTGCAAAAGGGCACAGACGTTGACACCGCGTTAAATATGGCACGCACATACCTTGAATCGTGGGATGTTTTTTTCCTTGTGGACACTCTTGAGTATCTTGAAAAAGGCGGACGTATAAACAAAGCCAGCTTTATAATAGGCTCGCTTTTGGATATAAAA
Source organism: uncultured Clostridia bacterium (assembly GCA_905233855.1). Taxonomy (GTDB): domain Bacteria; phylum Bacillota; class Clostridia; order UBA1381; family CAJOGA01; genus CAJOGA01. Next base: position 8,060 of record CAJOGA010000053.1, on the reverse strand, counting down.
CCCGTTTTAACAATACGCAACGGTCTTGTGGAAAATATCGACAAAATCCGCGGCACCAAAAAATTGTATGAAAAATATGTATCTCTTGTTGAAAAAAGTCCAAACTATGAAAGAGATAATTCGGATTTTATGCTGTTTGATGCCGACGCAGGCGAAATAAAGCAAACTGTTAAAGCTTTGCTTAAAGAGCGTTTGGGCGTTGAAAAATATCTTGTTGACAGTTCATTGGGCCCTGTTATCGGCACACATACCGGTCCGGGTACAATTGCTGTGTTTGTGAGAAAAAAATAATTTTCGAAAGGAAGTTTTTATCATGAAATATATAGTTATTTTGGGCGACGGTATGGCAGATTGGCCCGTTGAAAAGCTCAACAATAAAACACCGCTTGAAGTTGCAAACAAGCCTGTTATAGATAATTTGTGCAAAAACGGTACACTCGGTCTTGTCAAAACAGTAGCCGACGGCATAAAACCCGGCAGCGATGTTGCCAATCTCTCGGTTATGGGATATGACATAAAAAAATACTACACCGGCCGTTCTCCGTTAGAAGCCGCCAGCATAGGCGTATCGCTCAAAGATGACGACATCACCTTCCGCTGCAACCTTGTAACCTTGTCTGACGAGACAGACTATTGCCAAAAAACCATGTTAGACTACAGCAGCGGAGAAATAACCACCGACGAAGCACGTCAAATAATGGAGACTATTGCAAAAGAGCTGAATACCGACTGCATAAAGTTCTATCCCGGCATCAGCTACCGTCATTTAATGGTGTGGACAGGCGGTTCAACAAACGTAAAACTCACTCCGCCTCACGATATATCCGACAAAAAGGTAACAGGTCATCTGCCCGAAGGGGACGGTGCCGACATCATAGCCGATATGATGAAAAAAAGCGAGGCTATATTAAAAAATCATCCCGTAAACATCAGCCGAAAAGAAAGGGGACTTGCTCCGGCAACGTCCATATGGCTTTGGGGTGAAGGCAAAAAGGCAACCTTAGACAGTTTCAAAGAAAAATTCAATAAAGACGCCGCAGTAATATCGGCCGTTGACCTTATCCGCGGCATAGGCATATGTGCCGACATGCAGATTATAGATGTTCCGGGCATTACCGGCAATATCGACACCAATTTTGAAGGCAAAGCCGAAGCGGCATTGAATGCGTTGCTATGCGGCAAAGACCTGGTGTATGTACACATGGAAGCCCCTGACGAGTGCGGACACCACGGCGAAGTTGAAAACAAAGTAAAAGCTATAGAATATATAGACAATAAAGTTGTGAAATATATAAAGGAAGGTTTGGACAAAGCCGGCGTAGATTATAAATTCCTCATACTGCCCGACCACCCTACACCGCTTTCCATAAAAACACACTCGTCCGACCCTGTGCCGTTTGTCATCTATGACAGCACAAAGCAGAAGAACAACCCGTATACCTACACCGAGGCAAACGCCAAACAGACAGGTCTTTATATAGACCCCGGACATGACCTTATGCCTTATTTTTTAAAGGACTGATTTAACGCTTATATATAATTTTTATATTGGTAAAGGGGGCTATATATTTGGCTGCCAAAAAATACTCAAAGATTATAATTCGTACCGTTTTAGTTATAGCACTCATTGTACTGCTGTGGTTTTTGTTGCCGAAGCTGTTGATGCTGTTCTTACCGTTTATACTCGGGTATATAGTAGCCTCTTTGATATCTCCTGTAGTGAATAAAATTGACAAACGCTTTAAAATCCCGCACAAACTGACCTCATTGATAGTTCTTGTGCTCACAATTTCGGTAATCGGCTGGCTTTTTGTTACGCTGTTCATGCGTGTGGGAAGTGAAATAAAGTCATTTTCGGTCTATCTGCCGGATCTGATTAACACAATGCATACGAAGTATTCCACGCTGAGCGAGCGTTTGGATGTATTTTCTGTTTCCCTGCCGCAAAACATACGGGATATCATATCGTCGCTTTTGACGAATGTTTTGGATAATCTTATTGCTCTGTCAACCGATGCAAGCAAAAAAATCATACAGCTTGCAACAGACATTACAATGCGTCTGCCTACGGCATTTATCTTCACCATCGTATTTTTGATGTCGTCATATTTTATGACGGCAGACAAGGATAAAATCTCGGCTATGTTTGTTAAAACGCTGCCTAAAAACTTTTTGTCAAAGACAGTGTCGTTAAAAAAAGACCTGATATTTGCTCTGGGCGGATACTTCAAAACGCAGCTCACGCTGATGTGTATTGTTTTTGTCATCCTGTTTATAGGCTTCAGCATCATGGGCAATGAATACGCCGTCATAGCCGCTCTTATAATAAGCCTGTTCGATGCTTTGCCATTCTTCGGCAGCGGCATATTTTTAATACCGTGGAGCGTACTGGGCTTTTTAAATTCAGATATTAAAACGGGAACAATAGCAATTATAATGTATGTTATAATAGTTGTAACAAGACAGCTTCTGGAACCGAAACTGTTCGGCGACCGTATAGGCATGCATCCGCTTTTAACGCTTATGGCAATGTATGTCGGGTTACGGTTGATAGGTTTTTTCGGGTTGATATTAGGCCCGTTGATTGTTATAATCGTTAAAAACCTTGCTACCGCAGGCGTGTTTGATGAGCTGATTAAAGATATAAAAGAACTAATAAAAGGAGCTTCTGATACAGATGAACAATAAAGAAAAATACTATATAACAACCGCTATTGCGTATGCGTCAAGAAAACCGCATATAGGCAACAGCTATGAGATAGTGCTTACAGACGCTATAGCACGTTTTCAAAAGCTTATAGGAAAAGATGTTTTCTTTCTGACAGGCACAGACGAGCACGGTCAGAAAATACAGCTTGAGGCTGAAGCAAAAGGCATATCTCCTCAACAGTACGTTGACGGTGTTGCCGGCGAAATAAAAGACCTTTGGGGCTTGATGGACACAAGCTACGATAAATTCATCCGTACAACCGATCCGGCCCACAAAAAAGTTGTGCAAAAGATATTCAAAAAGCTCTACGACCAGGGCGACATATATAAAAGCGAATACGAGGGCTGGTACTGTGTGCCTTGTGAATCCTTCTTTACCGAAACACAGGTAACGGACGGATGCTGTCCGGATTGCGGACGTCCCGTGCAGAAGACCAAGGAAGAGGCGTACTTCTTTAAGATGAGCAAATATCAGGACAGACTCATGAAACACATTGAGGAACACCCTGAATTTATCCAGCCCGAATCACGCAAACGTGAAATGATAAATAACTTCTTGAAACCGGGCCTGCAGGATTTGTGTGTGTCCAGAACATCCTTTTCATGGGGAATACCTGTAGACTTTGATCCTGCCCATGTTATATACGTCTGGATAGATGCTTTATCCAACTACATAACCGCACTGGGCTATGACCCGGACGGTTCGTCCGATCTTTACAAAAAATACTGGCCGGCAGACGTGCATGTCATAGGAAAAGACATTCTGCGTTTCCACACAATATACTGGCCTATCATGCTTATGGCACTGGGCGAGCCTTTACCAAAACAGATTTTCGGTCATCCGTGGCTTTTGTTTGATAATGACAAAATGAGCAAATCAAAGGGCAACGTAATGTATGCCGACGATTTGATACGTCATTTCGGCGTTGACGGTATCCGCTACTACCTGTTAAGTGAAATGCCGTTTGCTCAGGACGGCAACATAACATACGAAACAATTATAGCAAGATATAATTCCGACCTTGCCAACACTATCGGAAATCTTGTCAACCGTTCCGTTGCAATGGTGTCGAAATACTTCGGCTCTGTTATACCTGCTCCGGCAGCTTACAACGATTTGGATAACGACCTTGTTGCAACTGCATTGTCCACCGTCGCAGACGTTAAATCAAAGATGGATAATCTTAAAGCAAGCGATGCACTGTCATCAATTTTAAATCTTGCCCGCCGTTCAAATAAATATATAGACGAAACCATGCCGTGGGCACTTGCAAAGGATGAATCGCAGAAAGAACGTTTGCAAACGGTTTTGTATAATCTCATAGAATCTATCCGTATAATATCTGTATTGATTTCGCCGTTTATGCCGTCAACCTCTGCAAAAATTGCCGGGCAGATAAATGCCGGCGAGCTTTCCTGGGAAAGTATCCAGTCATTCGGAAAAACAAAAGCAGGTGTAAATGTAGGCATTGCAGAGCCGTTGTTCGTCCGCATAGACGAAAACGAGAAAATGGCTCAAATTCTTGCCGAACAGCCGAAGACCGCTCCGGCAGAAAAACAGGAGGAACCGGAAAAAGATACAAAGCCGGAAGTGTCTATAGACGATTTTGCTAAGCTTGAGTTTAAAACGGCAAAAATCATATCGGCTGAAAAGATTGAAAAGTCAGACAAATTGTATAAACTGATAGTAGAGATAGGCACCGAACAGCGTCAGATAGTGTCCGGCATTGCAAAGCACTACACCGCTGACGAGCTTATAGGCAAAACGGTTATTGTAATAACCAACCTTAAGCCTGTCAAACTCCGCGGAGTGGAGTCAAACGGCATGCTTCTTGCAGCTTCCATAGGCGACGATTTGTCTCTGTGTACCACAGACAAACCGTTCCCGGGCGGTGCACAAGTAAGATAACTTTAAAATGGGTTGCGGCAAAATGATTATATAAATCGTTTTGTTGCAACCCCCGCTTTTTAAGGGCGAAGAGAAAATAGTGCTTAAGTGGACAAACTGAGCACACAAAGCTATCGGCTTTGTGTGGTTACCCGAAGGCGTACATAGGTACGTCGAGAGGCGAAGTTTGTTCGTAGCATAAAGCATTTTATTATATAAATTCGTCATAAGACGAATTTTTGCCTTGAATTGGAGTTAATTTTAACTGATCAACTCTCCTTAAAAGCCTTTATAACTGACTTTTTTGCTTTATGCGGTCTGTACATTTTATCGTAACCCCGGTAAAGGAAGAATTGCATGAACGTTAAGCTTTACTATAATTGCATACTGTGCAACAGACGTTTTGAACGCACTCCCGACTGCAAAATATTTCCCGGCTTTGGTGTGTGCGGCAAATGTCTTGCATCCGTCAAGTTTTCGGACTATGGCGGCTTTGAAGGCATATCATACGTGGATTACATTATCTCTCCGTTATACTACACTCCAATCATAAAATCCGCCATGGCATCATTCAAATTCGGCCGTCAGCGTGCGTTTGCCACGTTTTTTGCCGACTGTATCATACAGTATTTGAACAAAAACGGCGGAATAGATGACGCCGATGCGATAGTTTCCGTTCCTCTTTCCAAAAAACGTATTGCGAGCCGCGGCTTTAATCAATCGGAGCTGGTTGCGGATATAATAAGCAAATACTATAAACTTCCGTATTATAAAGACTGTCTTGTAAAAGTGAAGGATATACCCAAACAAAGCAAGCTGAACCGTCTTCAAAGAATAACAAATGTATACGGTGCGTTTAAGGCTGTAAATCCTGCTTTGCTTGACGGAAAAACCGTTGTTTTAATCGACGACATAACAACAACCGGCAGCACAATGAATGCCTGTGCAAAAGAGCTTAAGGCATGCGGCGTCAAAAAGGTCATAGCCCTTAGCTGTTCCATAACCGATAAACATGCTGACTGATAATACCGAAGGGCTTGAAAAGAAAAAAATACTATGTTAGAATAGCTTAACATAAAATCAAGGAGTATACATATGATCGCTATTATAGATTACGGTGCAGGCAATTTAAAAAGCGTTGAAAAGGCATTTGCTTTTTTAGGCTATAATGCATGCATCACTCAGGATAAAGATATAATTTCCTCGGCGGACGCAGTTGTTCTGCCCGGAGTGGGTGCGTTTGGCGATGCAATGCAAAACATACGCAAACGCAGTCTTGAAAATACAATATCCGACATTATCGCCGCAGGCAAACCGTTTTTAGGCATATGCTTAGGTCTTCAGCTTTTGTTTGAAACCAGCGAAGAAACCCCCGGCGTAACCGGTTTGGGCATATTACACGGTGATATTGTTAAAATACCAAAATCCAATGGTTTGAAAATTCCGCACATGGGCTGGAATTCCATAGATATTGTAAAAAAAGACGGTTTATTCAAAGGTATAGACGAAAACCCGTTTGTCTACTTTGTTCATTCCTACTATTTAAAACCGGCAGACAGCTCCTGTGTGAGTGCAAGAGTTGACTACGGCTCTGTTCTCGATATCGCCGTAAGCAGTAAAAACATCCACGCAACGCAGTTTCACCCGGAAAAGAGCGGAAATACCGGCCTGAAAATGCTTGACAACTTTGCGAAAATGTCGCTTGACGGAGGTGCTTTTTGATGTTTGCCAAAAGAATTATTCCATGTTTGGACGTTAACAATTCACGCGTTGTAAAGGGTGTTAATTTTGTCAATCTGCGTGATGCGGGCGATCCTGTCGAGGTTGCAAAGGTGTATGACAAAGCAGGTGCGGACGAGTTGGTGTTTTTAGACATAACCGCAACGCACGACAAACGCAACACCGTTGTCGATATGGTACGCAAAGTGGCTGAATCGGTGTTTATACCGTTCACCGTCGGCGGAGGTATACGTGAGGTTGAGGATTTCAGAAAAATCCTCACAGAAGGTGCAGACAAGGTGTCTGTCAATTCGGCAGCTATACACCGTCCGGAACTGATAAGCGAAGCGGCTGATAAATTCGGCAGCCAATGTGTTGTGGCGGCAATAGACGCAAAGCAACGTGCGGACAAAAGCGGTTGGGACGTGTACATCAACGGCGGCAGAATAAACACAGGCATCGATGCCGTTGAGTGGGCATATAAGGTATACAGCCTCGGTGCAGGCGAAATTCTGCTCACCAGCATGGACAAAGACGGCACAAAATCCGGCTACGACAACGCCCTTACCAAAGCTGTGTCGGACAGCGTTGGAATCCCTGTCATAGCATCGGGCGGAGCCGGAACTTTGGAGCATTTTAAAGACGCATTCACCAAAGGCAATGCCGATGCCGTTTTGGCTGCATCTCTCTTTCATTATAAAGAGATTGAAATAAAAGACCTTAAAAATTATCTGAAAAACAACGGCATCTGCGTGCGTTAGAATAAAAAACCAAAAATAAAATTCGAGAAAAACAGAGTATATCAAAGAAAAACAAAGAAAACGAAAGAACAAATCAAACATATTAATTTTATTGGAAAAATGTGTTGACAAATACAAAACTATGTATTATACTATTAAACGTTCGATTGATGGGTCCCCGTTACGCCTTGATATCGTCAATAAAATTGTTTAATAAAATTAAAATATTTATTCTGAAGAAGGAGGGTACTCACCATGAAAAGCTATATGGCTAAACCCGAAGAAATCAAAAGAAAATGGTATATAATAGACGCAGCAGACAAACCTTTAGGCAGAGTTGCTGTTGCCGCTGCAAACATTTTAAGAGGTAAACATTTGCCAACATTCACTCCTCACGTTGATTGCGGAGATCATGTAATAATCCTGAATGCAGACAAAATAATCCTTACAGGCAAAAAGCTTGAGAAAAAAGTAAGATACTACCACACCGGTTGGGTTGGCGGAATCAAAGAAATCCATTATAAAAAGTTAATGGCTACAAAGCCTGAAGAAGCTGTTATGATGGCTGTTAAAGGTATGCTTCCGCACAACAGCGTCGGTGCAAAATCTTTAACAAGATTGCGTGTATACAAAGGTGCTGAACATAACCATCAAGCTCAGAACCCTGAAAACTGGACACAAAATATTAAATAAGAGGAGGTTTGATTAATTATGGCAAACGTTCAATTTTATGGAACAGGCAGACGTAAAGAGTCTGTAGCAAGAGTAAGATTAATTCCCGGTAAAGGAAATATCACTATAAACGGCAGAGATTTAGATGATTATTTTGGACTTGAAACGTTAAAGGTTATCGTTAAACAGCCTCTTAACATAACAAAAACCTTGGATAAATTCGATGTTGTTGCAAAAGTACACGGTGGCGGCTTTACAGGTCAGGCAGGTGCTATGCGACACGGTATCGCAAGAGCATTGCTGGAAGCAGACGCAGATTTCAGACCGGTTCT
>CAJOGA010000052.1 GCA_905233855.1 uncultured Clostridia bacterium | reverse complement strand
TATGCCGCAAGATTTGCCGCCTCCATCATAGTCCTTTCGGGAACGTTTTTGTCTATACCAAGCTTTATAACGGTGTGTGAGCCGGGTATATTTTTGGTGTGAAACCATATATCGGACGAGTTTGCGTAACGCAATGTCAGATAATCGTTCTGATGATTATTTTTCCCAACAAAGATATCCAGCCCGTCGCTGCTGATATAGTGCATAGGCTTGCTTTGTTTAAGCTTTGCTTGTTTATTGTTCTTCACGCTTTTTGCACGGCTCGATATATACCCCTGCTCCGCCAGCTCGGCTGATATTTCCAATAAATCATTTTCGTTTGACGCACTGTTTAAATTATGCAACACGCTCTCTAAATAGGTTATGTCCTGCACAGTACTTTCTATTTGTTTTGCGGTCTCAACCAATGCAGTTTTGGATTTGTTGTATTTTTTATAATACTTCTGTGCGTTCTGCGACGGTGTGAGCGACGGGTCAAGCGTTATGCATATAACAGGCGAGCCGTCTTCATAATAGTTCTCAACTTCGATTTTGGTGCTGTGCTCGTCTATCCTGTACATATTTGCTATAATAAGATCGCCGTATATTTTAAACTTTTCCGCCTTCTCGGCATCTTTGACGGTATTCTGCTGAATTATCAGCTTCTTTGACGCACGCTCCAAATGGTTAGTTACCAGCTTAACCAGATTTGCCGAACGCTGTTTAATTCGTTCGTCGGCATCACGCTTGCTGTAGAAAGCGTCCAACAATTCGTGTATACTGTCAAATGCGGTTGTATTGCCCATGCCGCCGTACTGCGTTATATTCACAGACGCATAATCTATCACCTTATTGTCCGACGCATATGTTACTATGCACGGGGCGAAATTGTTTTTTCGTATATCTTCAAACACATCTGCAACGCTTGCTATAAGCTTCGCTTTTGCAGCGGTGTCAAGCTCACCGATAAACGCATCGGTCGTACCTATCGCCCTGAAGGATATTTCCCTTGCCACAATCGGACTTATGCCTTCAAAGACGGAAAGTATAAATTTATCGGTTTTAACGCCGTCTGTACCCTTTAAAAAGGCACTTATTATTTCCTCTTTTGTTACCGTAAGCGGATTTATTTTATTCTGCGACGGCGGCGAAACATACTGCAACGACGGCAGCACCTGTCGTACCGAGCTTACCGAAAAGTCAATATGTTTAATGCTGTCTAAAATTTTATACTGACTGTCGGTAAGGATTATGTTGCTGTGTCTGCCCATTATTTCAACTATAAGATGTTTTGTTGTAAGGTCGCCAAGTTCGTTGTACGATTCAATGTCAAACCTTACAACTCTCTCAAACTCAGGCTGTTCAACAGCGGTTATGCGTCCGCCCGAAAGATGCTTCCGAAGCAGCATACAAAACATCGGTGCCGTTATCGGATTGGGTTTTACGTTATCGGTAAAATGCAATCTCGGATGGGCGGCGGAAGCACTTATAACAAGTTTATATGTGTTTTCACGGGTGCGTAGAGATATCAAAAGCTCGTCGCGTTCCGGCTGATGTATTTTGTCTATTTTAGCATTTATAATAGTATTGTTAAATTCGTTCACAATATTGCGTACTGTTATTGCATCGAATGCCATGAGGTTTCTCCTTGTTATGTGTATTTCATCTTATCTACTTAATTATATAATAAAATAAATAAAAAACAATAAAAAAAATTGATATATTAACATTATGTTCATATTTTTGCAAAAAATAAGGGTTATTATAATTACAGAAAGGCTGACAGATACATAAAGCTTTTCTTAAATTTATTAAAACACTTTTATCGGAGGTTTTAGCTATGGACGATTATACATGGTATGAAGACGATTATCAGAAGGAGGTTAATAATCAATCCTTCAATCAGGAGGAAAAGCCTCAAGAAGTTATTATTTACGAAAAGAAAAAGGAAAAGAAGCCTAAAATATGGTTGGCCGCTGTGTCATCGGCAGTAGCGACATCGTTGCTCTGCACAGGCATTTTCGCCGCTTTTTTCTATAATAATCCCGAAAAATCACAAATAAATTACTCCGTCGCATGGAACAGCGGCGACGAAAGCAGCTCGGAATCAAGCACTTTGACAGGGGTTGATCCCGCCATTGGCAGAGTTCAGATGAACTTCGTGGATATTGCGGAAAAAGTTGGTCCGTGTATTGTGGGTATAGTCAACAAAGCCACAAGTGCATACTACTATAATCAACAAATCAATTTGGGAAGCGGTTCCGGCATAATCATAAGACAGGACGGTTACATCTTGACCAACGCACACGTTATCGAAGGCGGAACCGATATAACCGTTATCTTGAACACGCAAAAGGAATATACTGCAACAGTTATAGGCAAAGACACAACAACAGACCTTGCCGTGTTGAAGATAGATGAAACAAACCTGCCGACAGCCGTTATCGGCGATTCCACAAAAGTAAAAGTAGGCGAGCCGGCACTTGCAATAGGAAATCCTTTAGGTCAGGAGCTTGCCGGCACAGTAACGGGCGGATATATAAGTGCGGTAAACAGAAGTATCCAGATTGACAGAAACACCCAACTCACCCTGCTGCAGACCGATGCGGCTATCAACCCGGGTAACTCCGGCGGAGCGTTAGTCAACACATATGGCGAAGTTATAGGCATCACCAATGCTAAAATCAACGCCGAAGGTGTTGAAGGCATAGGATTTGCAATACCTACCAGCGAGGCTATGCCTGTGGTTGAAAACCTCATCGAATACGGCTATGTCAAAGGCCGACCTATGATAGGCATATCCGGTTCCGACACAAGATTCGGTATATATGTTGAAGCTGTAAGCCCTGACTCAGGTGCAGAAAAAGCCGGCATCACAGTTGGCGATATTATAATAAAAGCCAACGGCACAGCTGTTAAAACGGTTGCAGAGCTGAATAAAATAAAAGACCAATACAAACCGGGCGACCAAATGACTCTTACAATCTTCAGAAATCAGGAGATAATAGATGTTACGGTAACTTTGTCGGAAGCTAATTAAATATATCAACCACCCTTTCTTTAAAATACAACAAACACGCCGCGAACCCTTAATTAACGGGTTCGCGGCGTGTTAGCTTATGGAAAAATAATTATTTTCTATCGCAGCTGTTACAGCATGCCCCGCACGATGCACACTTGTTTTTCTTGCGTTTGGACGGCTTAAAATAAGCGATTAACGATAATACAACTATCAAAACAGCCAATGCGGCAATAATCATATCCGCAGTTATAATACCCTTTACCATTAATCCGCCTATCTGATACACCAAAAACGACACTATCCATGCCACAGCGGTTTGATAGCATACTGCTATAAGCGTCCATTTCCACGAATTCATCTCACGTCTCATCGTTGCAAATGCAGCGACACACGGCATATAAAGCAGGGTAAACGTCATAAAAGAATATGCCGAAAGCGGCGTGAACACCTGCGAAAGTGCCGCGGTTATATCAACCGCTCCCGATGCCGCCGCCTCACCTGCTCCGTAAAGTATGCTTAGTGTTCCCACCACTGCCTCTTTTGCCACAAATCCCGTCAAAAGCGACACAGCAACCTTCCATTCCCCAAATCCCAACGGTATAAACACAGGTGCTATCAGCTTTCCTATGTTTCCGAAAATACTTTCGCTGCTGTCCGATACCATTTTGAGGTTAAGATTAAAGCTCTGCAAAAACCAAATCACAATGCTTGCGGCAACTAATATCGTTCCTGCTTTAACTATAAACCCTTTTATGCGTTCCCATGTATGTCTCCATAGGTTTTTCAACGTTGGAAAGCGGTATTCCGGCAGCTCCATCAAAAAGCCCGATACTGTATCGCCCGTAACAAAACGCTTTAATATAAGTCCGGAAAGAATGGCGATTACTATACCCAGTATGTATATCGAAAATATAACCAACGACTGATTTTGTACAAAAAACGCCGCTGTAAACAAAGCGTATACCGGAAGTCTTGCTCCGCATGACATAAACGGTGTTATTATCATGGTTAATCGTCTGTCCTTTTCGTTTTCCAGCGTACGTGTTGCCATAAGTGCCGGAACAGTACAACCAAAGCCTATTATCATCGGTATAAACGAACGGCCCGAAAGCCCGAATTTACGCAACATTCTGTCGGTGATAAACGCGGCTCTCGCCATATAACCGCTATCCTCTAAGATAGACAACAGCAAAAATAATATTGCAATTTCAGGCAAAAACGAAAGTACCGACCCGACTCCGCCCAATATACCGTCCACAACAAGACTGTATGCCCAGTCCGACACATGTATGCTTGTTAAAAAGTTTGCTATACCTTCTATTATTACATCATTTATCAAAAATTCAAAATGTCCCTTTATAAAACTGCCGAAGCTACCGAACGCAACAGAAAACATAATCAGCACCACACCCAAAAATATCGGTATTGCCAATATCCTGTTTGTTACCACTCTGTCTATTTTTTCGGTCATGGTTGTTTTATGATACATATTATTTTTGGTAACGCATTTGTCCACAACGCCGGTAATGAATTTATATTTTTCATCGCTGATTATCATATCTCTGTCCATGCCAACGCTTTTGGTAAGCTTTTGCACCATGTCTTCCAACATTCCGGCTGTCTGTTTCGATATTTCATGTCCTTCCAGCTTCTTTTCGCCGTCCTCTATATAGTTTATGGCATGCAGACGCGGGCTTTTGTCTATAGACAAAACCGTTTCAATAGATTCTATCGCGCTCAAAACATTTTTGGAATAGAAATTAACCGTTGATATATCCGGGTTTTTATCGTTCGTTATAGCCTCAAGCAAAGCATCGATGCCCTTATTCTTGCTTGCCGATACGGGATATACCGGCACGCCGAGCAGCTCTGACATCAATGCAGTGTCTATGCTTCCGCCGCTGCTTTCCACAGCGTCTATCATGTTCAACGCTATAACAACCGGTTTTCCGCTTTCTATAAGCTGCAGCGTGAAAAACAAGTTACGCTCTATATTTGTGGCATCAACAATATTAAGTATCAAATCCGGTTCGTCACTTTCAAGGTATTCGCGTGCAACCAGCTCTTCCATAGAATATGTAGCAAGTGAATATATCCCCGGCAAGTCCACTATATTAACCGTTTTATTTCCCACTCTCGCCGTTCCTATCTTCTTTTCAACCGTAACTCCGGGCCAGTTACCCACATACTGTTTTGACCCCGTAAGTGCATTAAACAAGGTTGTCTTTCCGCTGTTTGGATTGCCTGCCAACGCAATGTTCTTTATCATTATGCTTTCTCCTTTATGACAAACAAACCTGTATCAGGCTTGCCTCAAATTTTCTCAACGACAATTCGTAGCCACGCACTGTAATTTCTATCGGGTCGCCAAACGGAGCATATTTACGCACGTATATCTCCGTTCCGGTAGTTAGTCCCATATCTATGAGCCGTTTACGTATAATATTCGTTTTATCTATACACAATATCTTACATTTTTCGCCGGGCTTTACATCAGATAATGTCATCAGCTGTTCCTCCTTTAGCTTTACCTCATCATAACACATATCCCCGACTAACATTATGTATGCAGGAAGGTGAAATGTCAATACATATACCGATTTTTTTGTTACAAACGCCGATAAGCCTTACGGTGTCGCACATTTGACAGCAAATAATTCCTGTGTTACAATATGCTCACTGCGTCATTTAGGAGGATATTCAATGAAAAATTTATATAAATACGGTGTTCCTGCAATTTTTATAATGCTTATAGCATATGTTTTTGTCGGTATGCTGATTCAGGCGGCATTCATCAAAAACATTTCAGCCTACATTCCGGAATTTATAATTCTGATTATTACAGCTGCGGCAATAACATTTTCTCTGCTGCACAATAAACGCAAGGATTTTCTTTCTGTTTCTGTACACAGCGAAATGTCTGATGCGTGGTTTTTTGTTATACTTACACTTGCGGCAACCGTTCCGCGTATTGTTTGGATAAACTTAAATCACATTCCGCCCATATCCGATTTCAAAACATATCACACTATGGCAACGGCACTGTCCGAAGGCGTAGTTACCCAAAAGTTATACACTGCGATGTTTCCGCACATCATAGGCTATCCGTTTGTTTTGTCGCTGTTATACCGTCTGTTTGGCACTACAGTTTTAACAGCACAATATTTTAACGTTTTTTGCTGTCTGGCATCATCTTTTACAATATATTATATATGCAAAAAGCAGTTTAACAATAACAGCATCGCCCGTACATGCGGCATCATTTACGCGTTATGGCCGTCTCAGATTTTTTATGTTACCATCATATCAACAGAAGCACTGTACACCTTGCTGTTTCTGCTCTGCGTTTTGATTTACATATATAACCGCAACAACTTCTCTGCTGTAACACGTCTTTTGATGTTCGGTCTGCTGGGTATTATATGCAGCTTGTCAAACGCAATACGGCCGATATCGCTTGTATTCATCATAGCAGTATTGACAGACACGCTGTTTTCGCTCATCAAAGACAAAACCGTGCTTAAAACGGCGTCGGTGCTTGTCATGCTTTTGCTTTATCTCGGCACAAATGCCTGCACTTCACAAATAATCTCCAAAGCCGTTGACAGACCTATTGCAAAGAACTCGTTCGGGTATACCTTTTTAGTCGGTTCAAACATAGAGTCGGGCGGAGGCTGGAACGCAGATGACGCAAATTTGTTCTTTGATCTTTATGAAAGCGGAAATTACACATTAGACGAAGTAAACACAATACTTACAAACAAAGGCATAGACAATATAAAAAGCAATTTCCCGCAAATCATACCGCACTATCTGCACAAAAGCGTAACCTTCCTTTGCGACGACATATACGGCGTTTTATGGAATAAGCTGTCGTATGAATCGGCAAATGACGCCCCGTGGGACAACAGAGGTCAAAACTTCTTTTTAACGTTGTCGCAGTTATATTATGCTGTTGCGTTGCTGATGTCGGTATATGCTGTCATATTTACATTCACGCGAAAAAATCCTGACGACCTCTGTTTCTTTATACTTATATTTTTAGGCTTCAGCGCTTCATTTGTGATTGCCGAGGTGCAAAGCCGTTATCACTATCCTGTTCTGCCTATGCTTGCCATACTCGCGTCATACGGTATGTGTAAATTGCATGTACATGGCGGAGAATAACTGTTTCTGAAAAAAAATATAGCGGCTTGTTATAAAAGTTAACGAGAAAAGCGTTTTTTACAACAATTCATTATAAATCACATCTACGCAAAAACACCGCGAAGGAATTAACCTTCGCGGTGTTGTTTGTTTTAAATCATATTATTTTTCGTTAGATTCAATACCGGCAGGATCGTCTATTTTAACGACCATGTTTGCTTCCGGACTGCCGTTATCTTCGTTGATTGTTGCATCATAACCGATAAACGAGAATTTCTTACGGTCTCTTGTACCGAACAATTCATTAAAGTTGCCTTTACCGGTTTTGAAATTACCGCCTTCTATAACAGCTTCATCGTATTGATTCAAATATCCTGTTCCGGTTGTGCTGTCGGATTTTGTATACTCTATTGCTTTTGTTTTAGGAACTGCACCGTTGCCGGCTTGGTTCAATTCATAAGCAAAGTAAGGTATTCTCATCTGAAGAGCTGTGTCGGTGAATTTCCAGTTTTGTTTATAACCTGTGTCAATTGTGTTGCCAGGGAAAAATCCGTTGCTATTTCCCAATACACATTGACCGTTTCCTGTATAACCTGAGTCTATCGTAGTAACAGCAACATCAAGTCTGTCTGCCTGTCTGTCTGTGTACTCTTTTGTATCGTCGTCAATTCTTCTCTTTAACGGGAAGATGATTTCTTCAATAACTCCGTCATCATTTATTTTAACAGTAACCATTCTGTTTGACGCATATGTTGTATTGCTGTCTACATAATATTCATTATCATTTATTATTATTTTTTTGCCTTGATTTGACTGAGTACCGCTGGCTCTGATGTTGTAGTCATCGCTGCCGCCGTTTATGTTTATGCCGTCTGCACCGGTGGTGAACAGTACATCACCGAGGAAATACTGCGATTCAACTTCGTCAAATTCGTCTTTGGTAGGCATCATAACCTTAACTGTGTCTGCAAGAGGATATATCTTCATGTCGCCGCTTTGTGTAAACAGTTTCAGCGATGTTGCATCTTCTGCTGTAGGCGCATATGCGTCAACTATCCATGCATATTGATGTTTATACGGCAGGAACTTATCAGGGATTATTTCTTTTTCCCATTCTATACCAAAGAATAGAGGAAGAACTTTCTTTGCCCACAATGTACCGTGTGCAACAATACCGGTATAAGAGAAGTGAACGTCTGAACCGTTATTGTTTCTGTACCAGTTACCGTTTTCATCCTTACCAACCAATGTATCTGTGTCAGGACCTAAGTATGAATACGGATCGTTTTCGCAAACAGCCTGTTGAGCAGCTCTTATCTGCTCGGTAGCTATTGTAGGAATATAGTTACCTGTAGGTTCGCCTGTTTCTGCGTTAATTTCGGAAGCACCGTGCGTACCGATGTTAGCTATAACGAACGGAACATTCCAGCCAATATCGCTGCGGAGTGATGACAAGAACTTTTCAAAAGTTGCCTGATAGTTTTCTTTAGCTGTAGCCGGATCGTCTTTGTCGTTCTGTTCTCCCTGATGGAACAATACCGCTCTTACGCCGTTTTCACCGAAGGTGTTTAAAGCATCAACCGTTCTCTGATACATATCGCTTCTTGTGTTGTCAGGATCCCAACTGCCTATAGTCTGACTGCCACGGCCTATGTTTATAATGCCTATAGGAACTTCTATAAATCTCATCATTTCGTTAGCAAATGTAGGCCACGGCGAGCTGCCTGTGATACCTGTTTTGCTTGCATTGTTGTACGGATTGAACAACGGGTCATGGCAGAATGCCCATTCGCCGTCCACAACGTCATACATGGAAATGGTGTCGTATTTTGCTCTTGTGAGCCTGAATCCAGGGCCTGAATTTTCTCCGCCGTGGTTTGTGGAGTTGGACTGACCTGTTGTTAAGAACACTTCACCAACGCCTATCTTTTCAACAGATGCAACATCAAGATATTCACCGTTGTTTAATTTTGCACGTACATCTATTGTGTACCAACCGCCGGCAGGAACGCTGAACACGCTGTCAAAAGCTTTGGAGCCCGATTCATAATCCAATGCAGTCCAGTCAACATCTGTTCCGCTCATTGCGTCTTCTGCAACAACAGCTCTTGCTTCCAAAGCAACAACATCGTCTGCGTTTACTTTACCTGTTAATTCGACAGAACCGATGTTATTTTCGTCTCTTTGGAATATTGCTCTTGTTACAGGGCCTTCTATTTTAACGTTATAATTGTCGTCATATTTTACAGCCATAGGAATGATGCTTTCGTCATTCCAGATAAACGTGCCTATTTTCCAGTTCCAGTTATAATCAGCAGGCAAAGTAACAGGGTTTGTCAAAGCTACAAAATCTTCGCTGTTTACAGCCTGACTTGTTACAGACTGAATCACGTTTTCTTCATCGTAAACCGCTACCATCAATGAAGTAGGTATTTCTTTTTCCTTACCCATTGTTACATTAACGCTGTTTATAACAGCATTAGCTGTAGGGTATGTGTTTCCTGTTGAATAGTTAAGGCCGTTTATAGCATAAACAGGATCCGGGTTTATTGAAGTTATCAAAATCCAGATAATCGCATGACGGACGGAAAGCCAAGGTTCTCATGTCCATAAGCTCGTACATTTTAAAAGTACAGGTAAAACCTTCTTCGCCGTCAATATACACGGTTTGGGTTTCATTATCAAGATCCAAGCCCCATTTGATGTGATGCCATTCGTCAGGAGTAATATCCCAAGAGTTGCTGTTTCCGCTTATCTTAACTCTTTTGCCGTCCTGGAATGTCATTCTTGAAAATTCCTGGTTTCTTGAGTTGGTGATATACATGCTCTTGCTGCCGCTGTTAGGTGCACGGTAGTCAAACTCTACAACCAATTTGCCGTTTGCAACTATTCCGAAATTTATAAAATAGTTTGCACCGGTTACCAAATGACCGTAGTTGTCGCCTGTGTCCGGATCTGTAACAACTGAAAAATTATTGTTTGTCCAGCAATCATTAACAGGCGTGTCAAAGTTGTCTGAAAGCAAGATTGTTTTGTCGCCTTCGTAATTGCCTTCATACAGAAGTGTTTCGGTATCAAGGTTTACGTTTGAGTTTGCGAATGCCAACGGAACAAGCGTCAGCATGAATGCTAATGCAACCGCAAAAGCCATGACTCTTTTTTTCATTTTCCTCATCCTTTTCAATAATATTCTGAAAAAAATTCTTTACTCGTTCATTATACAAAATCATGCGATTTTTGTAAACAGCTTAGTTGTATAAAAAACCAAACTTTTTTTGTTTAAAAAGTCGAACTCTTTTTTAAAAAAGAAGAGTTTGACAATCTGCGTCAAACTCTTCTTGGATAAATCAGGTATTAAAAGAAATATTTTATAACAAATTCCGCCCAAAGCTTACCGTGTGCTATAACGCCGTCGTAAGAGAAATGAACGTCTGAGCCGTTGCCGTTTCTGTAATATTTTCCGTTAGCATCCTTGCCTACCAGATAGTCGGTATCAGGGCCCAGGAATGAATACGGATCGTTTTCACAAACCTCTTGCTGTGCAGCCCTTACCTTGAGATTGGCGGAAGTGAATGCCGGTTTGCCGGTAGGGTTTCCGAATTCATCCACAGCTTCTTTGCCGTGTGTGCCCACATTTGCTATAACAAACGGAACGTTCCAGCCAATATCTGCACGCAACGCGGTGAGGAATTTTTCAAATGCAGCACGGTATTTTTCCTGTGCGTCTTCCGAATCATCCGAGTCATTCTGCTCGCCCTGATGGAACAATACCGCTCTCACGCCGTTTTCACCAAAGGTTTTTAATGTATCTGCCGTCATCTGATACATTGCATTTTTATCAGGGTCCCAATTTCCTATAGGCTGACTGCCACGGCCTATTGAAATCAATCCTATCGGCACACGTATATTCTCCATAAGTTCGTTTGCAAAACTCGGCCACGGTGTGCTTCCCGTAACGCCCGGAGTTTTGTTTGCGTTTGTGTAAGGATTGAACTGCGGGTCTTTACACAACGCCCACTCGCCGTCCATCACGTCATACATGGATATTGTGTCATAAGCGGCTTTGGTGAGTCTGAAACCCGGACCTGCACTTTCGCCGCCATGGTTTGACGAGTTGGACTGACCTGTTGTCAGGAACACTTCGCCAACACCTATCTTGTCTATCGAAGTCTGTACGTATCCGCCGTCAGCAAGCACCGCACGAACTTTTATTGTATACCATCCGCCGGCAGGAACGCTGAACACGGTGTCAAACGTATCAGAACCCGGCGTGTATTCCAGCGGCGTCCAGTCAACGTTGTCTCCGTTAAACGCTTCAGGATCAACAACGGCACTTGCCTCTAAGCCGACAACGTCTTTAGCATTTATTATGCCCTTAACCTTAACCTTGCCTATGTTCATTTCGTCTCTCTGGAACACAGCTCTTGTTACCGGACTTTGCAGCACAACATTGTAAGCATCTTCAAATTTTTCTGCTATAAGCACGTCTTCGGTATCGTTCCAGATCAACGCGCGAATTTTCCAGCTGAAGTCAAAGTTTGAAGGGATTGTCAATTCGTTTTTCAACGCTATTGTTGCGGGAGCGTCGCCGGTAAAATCGGCGTTGTTTATCGGCTGATGTGTGCTTGCCTGCAACACGCCGTCTCCGTCAAACACAGCTATAATCAAGGATGTATTAACGGCTTTGTCTTTATTTTTTATTATATTTACGCTTTTTATCACAGCGTCTGCCGTAGGATACGCTTTTTCTGTGGAATAGTTTATACTGTCAACCGTGTATGCGGGTTTGGTGTCAATAGTGTATATTTGTATATTGTCCAAATCAAAGTATTCGCTGTCGCCGCCGGTGCGGATCATGCATCTGCGTACATCGGTGTCGGGATCCATAAAGAAATCGTATGTTACGCCTTCGCCGCCGTCAACAAACACAGTTTCCGTGCCTTTTCCGACATCGATACCCCACTTGACATGATGCCATGTGTCCTCTGCCAGACCGGACGCAATGTCAATTTGCTTTGCACTTTCGCCAAGCACCTCACAAACGCCCGTAACCTTGCCTTCCTTCTGCAGGTATATACGTCCGTAACCGACATTTCTTGAGTTGTCAAGATATATGTATTTATCTCCTGTGTTTTTGCCTCTGTAGTCAAACTCTATCACAAGCCTGTCATCAGACACAATTTTCGGAAAATTGATGGTATTTATAACACCTTTCACAAACTTACCGTAAGCATTATCGCCGTCTTTTTCAAGCGAAAAGTTTTCCTTACTGCTGTTAGCCCATAATTCATTAACGGGTTCGGAAAAATTTTCGGCAAACAATATGCTTTTGTCGCCATCGTAATAATTCTGATACGTAAGTGTTTCGGTATCATGTTCCACATCAGGGTTGGCATATGCGGTAGTTATTCCCATAATCATAACACAAGTAAGAATAAAAGCCGTAATTCTCTTATTCATAATACACTCATCCTTTCCGGTTGTTAAATATCAACATTTACATTATACAATATTTGAAAATATTGTAAAGACATTTTTATACACTTGTTTATCTTTCTCCCATTTTATAAAAAGCTGGACTTTTAAGCGTGAATATGATAGTATTCTAAGGAACAGGTAATAAGTAATAGGTAAAAATCCGAACGGTTCAAATACATCTAATCAAACAAAATCGCATTATGCGATTTTGCACCACACCTATTCACTTTTCACTATTACTTATTACTTTCCAAAAATCGGAAAGATTTTTAGTGAAGAGTGAATAGTGAATAGGTAATAAGTAAAATCGGCAAAATTCTGTCGAACTTTGCCGATTTTTGGCACACCCTGAGGGACTCGAACCCCCGACGAACTGATTCGAAGTCAGCCACTCTATCCAACTGAGCTAAGGGTGCATATATTAAAACAACAGATAAATAATAACATATAACGTGTGTTTTTGCAAGTAAAATTTAAACTTAACATATGAAAGGCATGACAAAATATATGAAAAATTCCAAAATAATTGATTTTCACACACATGTTTTCCCCGATAAAATAGCCGAACGCGCTATAGCGTCGTTAGAGGAACGGGGCAATATAAAATCGTTTATTGAAGGCACTAAGGACGCATTGACATCTTCGCTGAAATCAAGCGGTATAGATGCCGCCGTCATTCTTCCGATAGCCACAAAGCCTACGCAAAACGATTCCATCAACAAATTTGCCAAGCTGATAAACGACTCTGACGACAACCTGTTCTCCTTCGGAAGCGTCCACCCTGACTCAGAAGACTATGAACAGGTGATAGACACAATAAAGGAATATAACCTGCCCGGCATAAAGCTGCATCCGGATTATCAAGGCTTTTTCGTTGACGATCCTAAATATCAGCCGCTTTTTGAATACATTGCAAAAAAAGGTCTGCCCGTTACCGTGCACGCCGGATTTGATGTTGCATATCCTGCTGAGCAGCACTGTACGCCGGAGCGTATGTCCAACCTGCTTGAAAGAGTGCCGGGTCTTACACTTATTGCGGCACATCTGGGCGGATACCGTTATTGGGACGATGTTGAAAAGTATCTTGTGGGCAGGAACGTATATATCGACACCTCTCTTGCATACGGCGAATGTCCCGACGAACAGATAAAACGCATCATAGAAAACCATCACCACGATAAAGTTATGTTTGCCACCGACTCGCCATGGCGTTCACACAAACGTGATCTGGCGGGGATTATGTCGTTAGGCTTAACAGGCGACTTGCTGCACGCCGTATTATGCACAAACGCCTGCAAACTGCTTAACATTTCCGAAAACGATATTTAATTATCATTGTTATGCCGCAATGTGTATATATAACAATAAAATTACCCATTATATAAGTAATATACTTTAAGATATACTTTAAGCCAAGAAAGGCATATACATGAACAGAAAAGAAAAAATTCTCGGTTTTATGAATACAGACGCCTATGTTCCGCTGAAAGAGGACGAGCTTGCCATGGTGTTGGACGTACCTGGCGAAAGCATGAGCGAGTTCAGACAGCTATTGAAAGAGCTGGAGGACGAAGGCTCCGTTCGTCAGACAAAACGCAAACGATATATCTGCGTAAAGTCCGAAGGCAATACAGCCGTCGGCACAATTACGGTAAGTATGCGTGGATTCGGCTTTGTTACCGAAAACGATGCTAAAAATGGCGAAAACGACATATATATATCCGCCGAAGATTTAAACGGTGCGTTGGACGGCGACAGCGTTATGGTACGTCTCGATTCACGTTCACACGGCAAAAACAGACGCCGTGAAGGTGCTGTAACAAAAATACTCAAACGTGAAAGGCACACCGTTACCGGCAAGCTTGTAAGCGGCAAAGCCCGTGCTGTTCTGCTCTGTGATGACAAGCATATTCCCAACAAAATAGCAATAAATAACATTGCCGATGCATCGGACGGCGACAGAGTTGTTGCCCTGATAACACAGTACCCCACGGCAAAAAACAGCACTCTTGCAGCAGACGTAATTACTGTTTTGGGCAGAGCCGATGACGTAACCACTCACATAAAAGCCATTCTGCACAATTACAAAGTGCGTGAGGAATTTGACAGTTTAACTCTGCAGGAAGCACGCTCGGTTTCTGTTGATACAGACATCTCCGCGTCTGAGAGCAGGCTGGATTTACGAAACGAATGTATCTTCACCATAGACGGAGAAGATGCAAAGGATCTTGACGACGCTGTATCCATAAAAAAGCTGGCGAACGGTTATGAATTGGGCGTGCATATAGCGGATGTCAGTCATTATGTGAAAGAGGGCTCGTCGCTTGACAGAGAGGCATTTTTACGCGGCACAAGCATATACTTCCCCGGCTGCGTCATACCAATGCTGCCAAAGGAACTGTCAAACGGAATATGCAGTCTGAACGCAGGCGAAGACAGGCTCGCCTTTTCTGTCATAATGAAAATCGACAATACCGGCAAGGTATACGAATACAATATAACACCTTCGGTGATACGTTCAAAATACAGAATGACATACACTATCGTTGCAGCAATACTGGACGGAGACGAAAGTCTCATCCGTGAATACGCACCGCTTTGTGATGACCTTAAAGCCTTGCGGGACCTTGCTTTGATTTTGATGCAAAAACGTAAAAACCGCGGTGCTATCGACTTTGATATACCCGAAGCGTATATACATGTTGACGGGAATTTTATGCCGACCGGCATCGAAAAACGTCAGCGTAACATAGCACACAGAATGATAGAGGAGTGCATGCTAATATGCAACGAAACGGTTGCGGAGCACGCATTCTGGGCTGATTTTCCGTTCATCTACCGCATACACGAGACACCTTCGCCCGAGAAAATGGCGGAATTCGGCAAGTTCATATATAATTTCGGCATCAGGCTGAAAGGCAAAAAGGACGATATGCATCCGAAAAGTCTGCAAAGTGTGTTGGACAGCATAAAAGGCGACGCTTGCGAAAGAACGGTGTCAACATACATGCTGCGTTCGCTGATGAAGGCAAAGTATTCACCGTCAAACGAAGGACATTTCGGCTTGGCGGCAAAGTATTACTGTCACTTCACATCGCCTATCCGCCGTTACCCCGACTTGGCCGTTCACCGTCTGTTAAAGCAGAATATATCATCGCAAAACACAGACAAATACAAAACCTTTGTTCAAAATGCATCACAGCAGTCCACCGACATGGAAATAAATGCAATGATGACAGAACGCGACATCACCGATTTGCTGAAAACCTGCTACATGGTTGGTAAAGAGGGCGAAAGCTTCAGCGGTGTAATATCGTCCATTATTGAATTCGGCTTTTTTGTGGAGCTTGACAATACGGTTGAAGGGTTTGTACGTTTGGAAAGTATTAAAGATGATTATTACAGTCTTGACGCTGAATCCAAATGTATAAGAGGAAAACGCAAACATAAAATTTACAGCATCGGAGATGAAGTTAAGGTAAGATTGGTGAAAGCGGACATAGATCTGCGTCAGATAGACTTTATGCTTGAAAAAGACTATGTTAAATTATATTAAAACATTCGTTTTATTGGTATTTTATTCGCCGCAAACTGCCGAAGGCAATATCACTGCGAAGCAATATCAATTGCAATGCAAATACCGCTCGCCGCATGGCGAATAAAACTGCCGAGTGTCCTTAAGAACACTCGGCATACAGTCCCGTTTTTTTCTAATACACAACAGCTTACATAACGTTTATTTTAAACATATATATCAACAGTCCGGCAACAACCGAGCTTATAACGCCGTAGACATTTTGCTCCCACACCCATTACATATCCTTCCGTTTTTCCCTCTATGGCAGGCGAAACAACAGAATTTGCAAATCCCGTTATAGGCACTATCGTTCCTGCACCTGCGTGTTTTGCAAGCTTGTCGTACAAATTCAGCCCCGTAAATAACGCCCCCAAAAATATCATTGAAACAGACGTCAACGCTGCTGCAATCTCTGCCGACATACCCGTCTTTTTTAAAGAACACAATATCAGCTGACCGACCGTACAAATCGCTCCGCCAATCAGGAATGCTTTGATACAATCCTTCACAAGCGGCGACTTTCTTGAAAGCTGCTCCGAATAATTTTTATACTCTTCTTTTTTCATATTCATACTTTCTATCCCCCTCAATTCAGGTATAACATATTTTTATAATATTTTTTGCGAAAAAAACAATAAATATTCATAAATTTTGTTGTGCTTTCCCGATAAAATATGTTGTTTTTTTGTTGCTGTTGTTGTATAATTTATGTATAATATTATACCCAGCAAAACGGAAAGGTGATTGATATGAAGAAAACTATCAGTGGATTTTGCTGCATAATTACATCTTTGTGTATGCTTATTTCCAATACAGCTTTTTCCGCGACAACAGATATAACATCGCCGTATTACGGCGATTATGTGTTAATATTAAATAATGCCTATTCTGTTAAACCGACGCAAAGCAGCGGCATTTTAAAAAATACATTTAATGTTCATAAATATCAGGACGAGTCTCCTCTTTCTGACGCCAATACGCCGATA
>CAJOGA010000051.1:10019-12535 GCA_905233855.1 uncultured Clostridia bacterium | reverse complement strand
TTTGATTTTGCGGAAATGAGTTCGTTTGTTGCTACAGATAATGGCTTTGCAGCTTATATTGCAAGCACAAACTCAGGCGATGCCGGATCAGTAGCGTTTTCTTTGGATTCTGGTTATTTGAAGACTAGAACGGCTGATAGTCTTGGTGGTGCACGTGTGTCTTACACGTATGCTCTGCCGACAACTGCAGCTACGTATGAAGGCGTAGACACAATGGTTTATGAACTCGCTGTACGTGGCGGCTCTGATATGAGAGCAATATCATTTGGATTGTCAACTGCTGATGCGGAAACAATCGCAGGGGAAATGGCAGATGCAAGCGTCGTAAATCCTGGAGATACATGTAGAAACTCTGAATGGTATCAATCATACGATAGCGACAACAGATTATTCATGTTGCGTTTTGGCGGTAGTGGTAGCGACAATAGATTGTATTCAGTAAGCAATACAAATTTAGGAGGTATATCGGGTATTCCAATTAGTGGTAACGGTATCAACTCTGGTTATGATGTTAGATTAGAGTATACACCTAGTGCGGAAACCAACAATTTACATATTAAAATAAGAACATATAACAACAATGCAACTCCTACTGAGTGGGCTGAAAAAGATATAACTGTTGAAGTTCCGGAAACAGGTTCTGTATGGCCTACATATCTTTTCGCTCAAAGTACACACAATATAGCTAATGGTGCAAGAGATGTGCAGCGTGTGAAATATCTAAGAGTATTTGATAAAGTAGATGAAGAAAGTGTTGAAGAAAATCCTGAAAGTATAACAATATCAGGTAATAATTTTGCAGTATACGGAGAAGAATCAACATATTCTGCTACGGTAATGGGTGACCAAGGAAATGCAATGGCAGAAGATGTTACATGGAATATTGTAAATGATCCTACGGGTGTTTCCATCAACAATGGCGTATTAGCAATTGCAGACGATGCTGGTGTATCAGATGGTGACGAAATAACCATTACAGCTGCTGTTACCAATGTTCCTACAATAAACACAACAAAAACAGTTAAGGTTCGTGTACTTGAAGCTGGTTATTTATACGATGAAGATTTCGATAATTATGAAGCTGGAACTTATGATTCAAGCCGTTTAGGCATACAAGATGTCTCTTATGCTTCTTTCGATGCAACAATTGAAAATGTAAGCGGCAGCAACAATGTATTGAAAACTGGTAAAGTAATCAATCTTTTGCCTATGAGAAATATCGTTGCTCCAACAGTAGTGGAATTTAAATTCCGTGCTACCGATGGTGCAGGTACTAATGCTAGATTTGATTGTACTGCGAATGGTGGTCAATACGCCAGATATTGGATAAAAGACATTGGACTTAAGGCTAATGAATGGTATACTGTAAAACATGTTGTGGATCTGAAAAATGGCTCAAAAGATAATAGCTGCTTTGATATTACAGGTGTTTTCGGTGAAGATGATACAGTTAAAACAATACGTCTGGATGCATCTGGTCCCACCAATCGTTATAATACGTATTTGACTAAAATCTACATGGATATGGGTACTGGTTCTTTATATCTTGATGATATAAAAATATATACTGTTGATGAGGATTATGTTGATGCATACATTGCAGCCGGAGAATGCACGGTTGAAAACGTTGTAGAAAGCACAATGAATTACGAAGGAACTCCAGTAAATGCATATACTGTATTTGTAACATTGGCTGAAGATGCAACAAGTTTCAGCGATTACGGTATTGCGTTGTTCATTGGTGATGAAGTAGTAAGATTGACCGCTAAAGAAGCCGGAGTGTCAGCCGGTAACAGATTCGGTGTTAGATTCTTTGTAGATCCTGCAAGTTCCGAGGGATTGTATACTAACTATACAATTAAACCTTATGTTCAGATTGGCGACAGTTACGGCGACGGTAATGTCAATTTAAAAACACAAGATGTAAGTGCAATTCAGCCGTCAATTTAGTGAATATAGAGTGTTTGGATAATTATAAAGAATTGGAGGACAGTTAAATGAAAAAATATGAAAAACCTACATTAACCAGAGTTGAACTCCGTGCAGACGAAAGTCTTATGGCAGGTTCCGGTTTTAGTGCATATAAATATGACGATGCCACCGATACCGATGGCGTTACACCTATTACAATATACAGACTTGCTAATACGGATATAAATAGCTGATTAAAGTAAATCTAAAAAAGCCAAGCAATTATTGCTTGGCTTTTTTGCTTGAACGGGAATTTGTAGTGGAGGGGGACGGTGTTCCCGACATTCCGTTGATTCGGGCTGTCGAGGACGCCAGCCCCTACATGTTCTGCATTAATCAGTGTTTACTTGAGGGGAAGCTGTCGAGCTGTGCGAGACTGATGAGGTGTTTAGTTCAAAATCATTATTACGCTTTCCCTTTCCACCTCATCCACCGCAGGCGGTTCCCCTTCCCCTCAAGGGGAAGGCTCAATGGTGCGGGTTTTAAGGCTCCCTTGTGTAAAGGGAGCTGGCAAACCGCAGGTTTGACTGAGGGATTGTAAAAAT
>CAJOGA010000051.1:0-9966 GCA_905233855.1 uncultured Clostridia bacterium | reverse complement strand
ATACCGTAGGGGACGGCCTCCCGGACGTCCCGAGAGAACCGAATATAAATTAATTAAAGAATTATTATATAATTAAAAAATTATTGTGTCATTTACTTTTTTGTTGCTTTGTGATATAATATAATCATAGAAAGAAGGGTTGTTTATGTGTGAAACGGAAGATAATGTTGCGTGCCGTATGCAAGGTGCCTATGTGATAGATACAACAGAAAACAAACATGCCGCGTCAGCAACGGCTTTAATTGTTGCGGCAGGCTCGGGGAGCAGAATGAACAGTGCCGTTAATAAAATATTTCTTCCGTTGCTTGACCAACCGATTCTTGCACACACCTTGCTTTCTTTTCAACAATCAAAAACAATAAAGGATATCGTGCTTGTATCACGTGAAGAAGACGTTTTGCAATGCCGCGAAATTGCACAGAATAATAATATAACAAAGCTGCAAAAAATCGTACCGGGCGGTGCGACACGTCAGGATTCGGTGCTGAACGGACTGTCGTGCATAAGCGGGAACTCTCTTGTTGCAATACACGATGCTGCCCGTGCATTAATTACACCGTCGCTTATAGATGCGTCTGTGTGTGCGGCGATGGAGTATCGTGCGGCGGCGTTGGGCGTAAAATGCAAGGACACGTTAAAATCGGTTGATGATAACGGCATGTTGTGCGGCACAGTCGACCGTGAACACACATATCACATCCAGACGCCGCAGGTGTTTTTTTGTAAAGACATTAAAGCGGCACATGAGTGTGCAAAGCGTGAGGGAGTAAGCGTTACGGACGATTGTGCGTTGATTCAGAAATATACCCAAATAAAAATCAAGCTGATTAACAGCTCATACGACAATATAAAAATAACAACGCAGGACGATATATATTATGCTGAAAATATTTTACTAAAGAGAGGCTGATAAATATGATACGTGTGGGACACGGTTATGATGTGCACAGATTTGCCCACGGTCGCAAGCTGTATTTGTGCGGAGTTGAGATTCCTTTTAATAACATAGGTCTGGACGGACACTCCGATGCCGATGTTGCTGTGCATGCATTGTGCGACGCTCTTTTGGGAAGTGTAGCCATGGGCGATATAGGCAAATTTTTCCCGGACACCGACCCGAAATATAAGGGCATATCAAGCTTGGTACTTTTAAAAAACGTTGTTGATAAACTATTTGAAGCCGGTTTTACGCCCAATAATATTGACATAACCATCATAGCTCAAAAGCCGAAAATACTGCCATACGTAGAAAATATGCGTAATATTTTGTCTGAAACCATGAATATGCCTGTTGACAGGATAAATGTTAAGGCAACCACGACCGAAAAGCTTGGATTTTGCGGCAGAGTTGAGGGTATAGCTGCTCATTGTGTGTGTACTGTCGCAGAAAAAAATGATTTATAAAAATTTTTTAAAAAGCAAAAGAGGGTGTAGCAAAACGGTTTATAAAATCATTGTGCTACACCCCTTTTAAAATGTTCAATTAAAGTCCCAATAACAGTTTTGTCTTTAAAATTCCGACAATTGTCTTTGCGTCTTCTATTTCGTTTTTCAGTATAAGTTCTATCACGGTATTGAACGGTATTTTTTCAACGGTTAAAAATTCGTCTTCATCAAGATTCTGACTTCCTTGTTTTAAACCGGTTGCAATGTATATACTCAATACTTCATCGGAAAAACCCGGAGCCGAAATGATTTGTCCGGCAAAGGTGTATTTTTCGGCAGTACAGCCTGTTTCCTCTTCAAGCTCACGCACGCCACATTCAAACGGGTCTTCGCCGTAGTTAAGTTTTCCGGCGGGTATTTCCAAAAGCACTTTATCCAGCGGTTTTCTGTATTGACGTACCATCAACACTTCGTTATCAGATGTGAGCGGCACTATAGCAACAGCTCCCGGATGACGTACCACCTCTCTCGACGCTTCCTTGCCGTTTGGTAATTTAACAGTCAGTTTTTCCAGATTGATAAAATTTCCGTTGTATATAACATCGGTTTTTATTGTTTTTTCGGTAAGTTCCATTTTAACGCCTCCAATTCTGTGAATATTATAACGTAAACTACGCAAAGTTGGCAATAGGAACTTAATTATTTTTGTCAAAAACCGCTGCAAAGAGCCTGCAGTGCATTATTTTGATGATACAGATTTATGCGTCCGTAAAGAGCACATCTATCCTGTGCGTTTTACCGTCATCAACCAGCGGCACAACTCCGTCTTCCGCCATCACGCTGTCGCAATATACGGTTTTATCGGTTTGCAGGGAGGATGATTTTGTAACCGATATTTCATAAACGCTGCTTTTATATCTGTATTTAACGTCGTATTTTTTCCAATCCTTCGGCACGCTCGGCGATATTACCAGTTTGTCCGAATAACGTTTTATTCCCAAAATTTCCTCTATGCATACTTTATAAAACCAACCGGATGCACCGGTATACCACGTCCAACCTCCTCTGCCTATATGTTGAGGGTTGGAGTATACATCAGCTGCTATGGCGTACGGCTCTGTTTTGTATTTCATAACTTCGCTCGGCGTGCGTGTGTGGTTTATAGGATTAATCATATCCAAACATTCCAAGGCATCGTCGCCGCTGCCAAGCATTGCAAATGCCATTGCCGTCCATACAGCCGCATGCGTGTACTGTCCGCCGTTTTCGCGTACGCCGGGAATATAGCTTTGTATATAGCCGGGGCTTGGAACGGAATTTTCAAAAGCGGGGAACAGGAGCTTTATTATTGAGTTTTCAGTGTCTATCAAATAGTTTTTGACAGATTGCATGGCATCGGCACATCTTTCAAAAACGGCACAATGTGAAATAACCGCCCAGCTTTGCGTGATGGAATCTATCATGCACTCCGCATTTTCGGCAGAGCCGATGGCATCTCCGTTGTCAAAAAACGCACGTTTATACCATCTGCCGTCCCAAGCGTTTGTCTCAATAGCTTCTATGATATTTTGCTTGATGCTGCTGTAACTGTCGGCACGTTTGTAGTCATTTTTTCTATAGCATATAGGAATGAAACGGTTTAAGATAGTGCATATAAACCACGACAGCCATACGCTTTCGCCTTTACCCTTGTTTCCGACAGTGTTCATTCCGTCGTTCCAGTCTCCGCTGCCCATCAGTGCCATGCCGTGTTCTCCGAATTTTAAGGCTTTGTCAATAGCTTTTACACAATGCATGTATAAATTGTCGCTTTTGTCCGACAAATCCGGCACAAAGTATTTTTCACATGTTGAATTGTCTAAAATTTCGCCTTGTATATAGTTTATTGTTTCGTCAAGTATACTGTAGTCGCCTGATGTTTCTATATATTCGCATACGGCGAATACAAGCCACAATAGGTCGTCGGAAAATTTTGTGCGTATGCCTTTACCGTTCTGTTCGTGATTTTGCACTTGATGCCACCAATGCTGCACATCGCCCTCGACAAATTGACGTGATGCATGCAAAAGAATTTGTTCTTTAACTGCCTGCGGATGCTGATGCACAAGACTTAAAACGTCCTGAAGCTGGTCTCTGAAGCCGAATGCACCGCCGGATTGATAGAAGGCACTTCGTGCATACAGGCGGCATGCTATTGTCTGATACAATGTCCAACCGTTCATAATGCAGTTCAGGGCTTTATCAGGTGTTTGTACCGATATACCGTTTAAAACCCCCGACCAATATTCCTTAACTTTTTTAAGTTCCTTTTTTATTTTGATAATGTCATAAGCCTTTATAATAGCGTCAGCATGGGTTTTGTAGTTGGTTTCACCAAGGATAAACGCAACTGTTACGGTTGAATGAGGCGGTATTTTAAGATTAGTCTGCATGGCCGCACAAATATCAAAGCCGCCGCCCGTTTTCCCCGACAGTATACCTTTCTTCAACGCATACGGTACGTTGTGTGAGTCAGTTCTGAATTCAGCCTTATCGCACGACACCATTTTGTTGTCTTCACTGCATGCAATGAAGGCTATTTTGTCGGCAAAATCTCTGTTATACGAATTGCTTAAATAAAGCGAGCCTTCAAATTCTGTCTGAAGATGTTTACGCATTGCACTTTCAGAGCCTAACACGGGACAAGTGTAGTAAACAGCCGATATATCCTTTTCTTCGTCCGATACATTTTCAAATTCCAAAAGCGTGAATTTTACCGGATCATTATTTGCGACAAACACAGTTTGTGTTGACTTTAAATTGTTGCTCTGATGTATATACTGTGCGTATCCGAAGCCGTATTTTATAATATAATCTCCGCCGTCGTTGATAGGTGAGGAGGTTGTTGTCCAAACATAACCCGATGCGTTGTCGCGTATATAAACGCTTTCGGACGGCATGTCGCATACAAAATCGTTGTTAAACTGTGTCAGCCTGTTTTCGCGGCTGTTTTCGCACCAGGTATATCCGCCGCCTGATTCTGTAACAACTGTGCCGAAATTTTTGTTGGCAATAACATTTATCCAAGGCAAAGGAGTAGAAGTGTTTCCCGAAAGCCGGATAACATATTCGTTGGTGCTTTTGTCAAAGCCGCCGATGCCGTTAAAGAAGTCGGTTTTATACGTCGGAAGAGTCTGCGGAGGCATAGGAGAAGGGGTGTAGGTGGCTAAAAGCTGTTCGTCATAGCTTCTTTGCCAATGCTTCAAGCAATCACTCATGCTGTTTGCCGACGCACTTATAACCACAGATGCAGCTTTAACAAACAGGCAATAATCTTTTTTTGAAATGTGGCTTAGCTCTTGTATAAACACACCTCCGTGTGAATTTAAAATATTTCTTGCGTGGCTTGACAAAACAGTATCATTAACCGCTTCGTATAACGGACGATGATATCCCTGAGACGGTGAATCGCACAAGATGAGCAAATCAACAAAAAAGCCCTTTAGTCTCAGATACTCATGACATTTTAAAATTGCAGCTAAATTTTGTGTATCTTCTATATTTGTTATGGTACACAGTATAAACGGCAGGTCGCCGGATATACCGTATGCCCAAAGGTTTCTCTGTCCCTGACAGTTTTCTTTCATAACTGTATTGTACGATTCCTTTGACGGACTGTTGTATATAAGATGCGACAATAACTGCAAACATTGTGCCTCTTCATCGGCAGTCATTGACAGATATTTCATTTCGCTGTCGGTTCGTGTGTTTGCGTTTTCGAACGTTGTACCTATAACCGAAGTGCTGCTGTATTTTGATGCCAGATGCTCCGCTTCGTCCTGCGTATATGCAACGCCGGTTACAAAGCTTATATTTTCGGTTTCGCCCGGCATAATTTTAACACGAACCCGTAGCGAAAATACAGGGTCAATAACTGCACCTATACTGTTTGAAAGAGGGATATCCATGCTTATAACATCTGGTGAATGAAGAGTTTTGTTTCTGCCTATAAATTTGGCTCTGTCTGTTTCATATGATATATTATGCGAATTTGCCAAAATGCTGTGAAAAGCATAGACATCGCTTTCGTTTTCAAAGCGGTGTTTTCTTTTTGCAAAAAGGGTATTGTATTTTGCATCAAAGCTTGTTGTGATGAACAAATTGCTGAAGGTGCGGTGTGCTGAATCGCTGCTGTGAGGCGTCAGTGTTATTTCCTGATAGCTGGTTATTTCTATAACTTTTTCCTCGTCAGATGTGTTTGTGAGCGATACACGCCGAACTTCGGTATTATCCTCCGCTGACACAGTTATTTGTGTGTGAGTGTCAATATAACCGTCCCGGCGTGAAAATTCAGCCTTGTCATGACAGAAAACAACCTTGTATTCTTCGTTCGGAAGATTGAGAGGAGAATAAGACGTAGTCCACCATGCTTTTGCGTTGATGTCGTGAATATAAATAAAACTGCCTTTGTCGGAGCATGCTGTTTCATCGCTTCTGCGGGTAACATTTATATTGTTAAAATAGCTGTAACCTCCGCCAAGTTCGTTGAGTATTATTCCGTAATTGCCGTTGGATAAAATATGCACATTCGGCAAAATAAGGTTCGGAGAGGTGTAAGCACGTATACAGCTGGAAAAATTGTTTTTCTTTTTGCTTTGTGTGGGTTGAGTGCTTTGGGCGTTGGTTTTGTTTATGACAACAGTATTAGGCATGCGTTCTTCGAGCAGGTATTCAGCAGCGGAAATAAACGGTTCACTGTGGAAACGTTTTTGCAGGATGTTGTCGTTTATAACGTTGTTTAAAGCGAGCAGGCTCATGCCTTGATGGTGAACCATATAGCTTTTTACTATCTTATAATCTTCATCATTGTTAAGACGGCTTTTTGTAAAGTCCAAAGCCTCATACATGCCGTAATCGCCTTCAGCACCAAGCTGTCTCAAGCGTTTGATGTTTTCGAATGACGCACGTTTATTCACCATTAAAGCCATGACGGAGGCGTACGGAGCAACAACAATATCGTCTTTTAAGCCGCGTTTTAATCCCAAACGCTGTACGCCGAAGGCTTTGTACTGATAGTTAAGGTCGATGTCAAAGGTGTAGAAGGCAGATTCGGAAATACCCCATACATCGCAGGAATTTTTCAGATAGTCAATCTGATTTTCCAAAGCGAATTTATAGCTTTGGTCAAGGAGCGAATTTTTAACGTTTTTCATTATCAGAAGCGGCATAAGGTATTCGAACATTGTACCCGCCCATGATATAAGACCGGCTTTGTTTTTAAACGCAGTAAGATTTCTTGCTGTTTTAAACCAATGCTTAACGCTTACATCACCTTTGGCAACTGCAATAAAGCTTGTCTGTCTTGCTTCTGACGCAAACAGGTCGTAGTATGATTTTGTCAGTGCAAAGTCGTGAGTGCTGTATCCTATTGAAAATAACTGACGTGAATTATCATATAACAGCGAAAAATCGGTGGAATTAATTATCTCGTCAAGACGTGATATTATATCGTCCGCCATGGCTGATATTTCTCCGGGGTTAGAGTTGTGAATGTCGTTTAAAACATCATTGGCAAGATCGGACGCTTTTTGCAGCCATACATTTTGAGCAATTGCATCGCATTGCAAAAATTCGTTTAAAGCGTCAATAACGGCAAATTTTTCAAACTTTACATTGCCGGAATCAATATCACGCAATGCGGAACAGCTAACCTTTTTACCGCTTTCATTCTCGTAAATATCTATTGAGTCCAGTATGCCTCTTATAAGCTCCGGACGCAAGACATTATGATGTTTTATCTGCAAAAGGCCCTGTTTGAGCGTTATAACATAACCTATATAATTGCCGTTGTCAACGGTTGACACATATTCGGGCGGCAAGGTCTTCAGGGTTTTTGTGTTGTACCAGTTATACAAATGCCCGTTCCATTTTGGCAAAAGCTCAATTGTTTCAAGCGTAAGGCTGATTGAATTGAGCATACGTTTTAAGGTTATATATCCTAAATCGTATGCACAAAGATATGCCGCCAAAAGCATACCGATGTTAGTAGGAGAGGTGCGGTGAGCAGCTCCGTTCGGAGGATATGTCTGAAAGTTATCGGGCACAAGATAGTTGTCCTCGGCAACGGCGAAATCTTCGTAATACCGCCATGTTTTGCGTGAGAGCAAACGCAGGGACTGCAATTGTTGCTGCGATAAAACGTCCGGTTTTTCTTTTAAAGGTTTGTCTATATAATATGCGATTACAGGTGCTATAAACCATAAAACAGATATAATAACCCCAAAAGTTCCGTAGCCTGAAAGGAACAATAATATCGCCATTAACGGGTTTATACGCATTTTCCAAAACACACCGAACAGTCCTGCGTTTTTTGACGATGCTTCGCTGTCGGCGGAGGTTGTCCATTGCAGCATATTTTTATGGCTTATGAAGTTGCGGTACAGACTTCTTATTATGGCGTCGGTATAGTTGTATGCGTTGTAAGGCATAAATGCAAGCGATATAAGAAATTGTACCGCACTGAGCTTGACACCGTGCAAACCTTTTGCATGATACCTGTTGGATGCAAAAAGGTTTTTGTTAAATAAAGCGCCTGTAAGAGTTAAAATTAAATTAATTCCGGTTGACAGTAAAAACACGCTCATAGCAAATATTGGCTTATATTTTGCAAATATCAGGAGTGAAAAAAGCAGCAATATATTGCTCAAATCCAGCAAACTGCGTTTTAAATTGTCTGTCATTTTCCAAATATTTATCGGAGCGAGACGGTTTTTTATTTTATGAGTTATCCAGTTTATAAGCTGCCAGTCGCCCCTTGTCCATCTGTGCAGACGCTTCATGTGCGATGCATACGTTGCGGGATAACCGTCGGTAAATTCTATATCGCCGACAAATCCCGCACGCAGGTATGAACCCTCAAGTAAATCGTGGCTTAAAACGGTGTTGTCTGGGATTTTGTTGTCTAAAACTTTGTAGAACGTGTCAACATCAAAAATACCTTTGCCTGTGAAGATACCTTCATTGAACAGGTCTTGATATAAGTCTCCTGCGGTATGACTGTATGGGTCTAAGCCGGCTTCGCCTGCGAAAATTTTGGTAAACAGGCTTTGATTGGCATCGTTAAGAGTAATATCTATGCGTGGCTGCAAAAGAGCGTGTCCTCTCGACACAATGCCTGCACTTTCGTTAATTACAGGTTTGTTCAGAGGATGGAGCATGGTGTTTATCAATTCTTTTGCAACACCGAAGTGAAGCTGTGTATCGGCGTCTAAAGTGATAATATATCTTGTTTTTTTTATCTTGGATGCATCGCCGTATATAGTGGAGATGGTTGTTTTTTTGCCTTTTATCAGTCTTACAAGTTCTGTAAGAGCACCGCGTTTTCGCTCATAGCCCATCCATTTTTTATCGTGTTCGTTGAAAATTTTATCTCTGTGCATATACACAAACGGACGGTCTTGGTATTTTTCGTTTAAACGGGCTGTCTTTTCGCATGCCGATTTAAGCAGGTCTTTGTCAGCATCAGTGATTTGCGTATCGCTGTCTTTAAAATCACCCAATATGGAAAACACGATATTGTTGCTTTTGTTGGCAATATAATACTTTTCAAGATTTTTAAACAAACCCGACAGCTGTTTTTGAGACGTTATCAAAACGGGTATAACAACAACGGTTTTGTTTTCGGGTGTAATATCGGTTTGAGGTTCCATCTTTGGTATATGCCGCGTGGAAACCGTTTTTGATAATATATAGTTTAATATTTTTAACGATATTTCAGCTATCGGTATAACAGAAAAGAGCAGCAGAAGGGTAAGCGTCAGAGGCTTGTGATGACGGTAGTATAACAGTTCCGAAAACAAGCCGGTAACAGTTAATACACACACAGCCGTCATATACAGCTTTTGTTTGTAAGTGTTAACAAACTTTATAAGACGGCTTTTTTCGCCTATTTTCTCTATCAGGAGCGGCAAACCGTCATCGATTATATAGTAGCCCACATGGTTTTTGGGTGAATTTGATTCGTTTTCGCAAAGCTTAAGAGCGTAGCGAGCAACCTTTATCTCGTTCTTTTTATAGCGTTTGGCAAGCTTTTCTATGCGGCTTCGGTACAATGCTTTGGTCTCGGTTGACATATTTGCGTACACGCCGCTTGCGTCTTTGCACAATACACGCTCAAGCTCACTTAGTTGCGAGAACATACATGCCCAGTCAATGGAAACTACAGCATTTATGCTGTTAATGGCATTGCCCATTCGTATCTGGTTGCTTGCCTGAACTTTGTGCTCGGTCAGAATTATCTTTTCCGCAGTCAGTTCATGCTCTGACAGACACTTGTCAAGCTCATCGAATACAGCCGCCATAGTTTTGTCTTGCTTTTTAAGCATGGACAGTAAGCTGTGCGTAAAAGAAATGTCAATTTTTTTAACGTCGGAGAAGGTGTGAGCAATTTTTTCCTTTACGTATTTTTTGTTATTTATATTTTTCAGCAGATCTTTTTTATAATTTTTTGCATTTTCGTAATTTAATATAGACGAATAAGCGTTGTAGCAAATATATGCAACAGCCTCCGTCAAAGCAATCTTAAGCATTGTGGGAAGCATC
>CAJOGA010000050.1:10513-12893 GCA_905233855.1 uncultured Clostridia bacterium | reverse complement strand
TTGAGGGTAAAAAGAAAGAGTACATCACTGTAAAAGCGATACACTCTTTCTCTCACGCTCCTGATTGACAGGCCGTCGTAAACTATACTGTTTTATTGCCGACTGACAAAAGATAGGATTTTTTTGCTTTGTATTATTCATCAAAATACAATAGCTTATATGGATGTGTGTATGTTGCTTAATGCATAGAAAGAAATTACCTGTTTTATCAATAATATGGCAAAGAAAAACAACGATTAAGCCATATCTAAACTGTTTGCATTTTTAAGAAAAATAGAAGAAATAAACAATTCTAATCTTTTAAAATGTCGTTATAATTCTTTTTTAACACCTTTGAGAATGCACATATTTCTATATCGGTTACAAAACGTTTTCCGCATTCAATACGTTGAATGGCATTTTTATCCACGTCAAGACCAAAAATTTGCATTTTATCTGCAAGAGCCCGCTGTGAAATATTTAATTCTTTTCTGAAAACGGCGATATTTTTCCCGCAAATATTATTAAGCCCGTATTTTGATTTGTTAATAAACATAAAAATTTCTCCTTTTTGACATTTAGTGCTTGTCAACACCGATATTGTATGATAAAATGTACACAAATATGACATTTACAAAATGTCAAAATAAGGAGGATATATAATATGTCAAAAACAAAAAACTGTAAAAGTTGCAATGCGGAAATTGCAACTTCAGCAAAAGTATGCCCATCTTGTGGAGCAAAAAACAAAAAGTCGATTTTTAAAAAATGGTGGTTTTGGCTTATTATCGCAGTTGTACTTGTAGGAATAATTGCAGTCAACGGTAATTCCGGAAATGATGAGGAAAAGAATGCGACAGACAATAAACCGGCGAAACAGCAGGAAACAATCGAATATACCTCATATGATGTAACTGAATTATTTGACGCATTAAAGGACAATGCATTAAAAGCACAAAATACATACAATGGACAGTATGTAGAATTAACAGGATATCTTGGCACTATAGATAGTAATGGAAAATATATAGGTTTGGAAGCAAATCCGGACGATATGAGTTACTTATTGGACAGTGTTCACTGCACAATTAAAAAAGGAAGCGGTCAGCTCGAACAGGTCATGAATTTAAAAAAAGGTGAAAAAATCACAATTAGAGGAAAAATTTCAAGAGTTGGAGAGGTTTTGGGGTATAGTCTTGATATAGACAGTATAAATTAAAACGTATTTATGTTCGTAAAATAGTTTTAGAAAAATGGAATGTAAGCTTTTGTGGATTCATGTTTTAATGTAATTACATCTATACTGTATAATGAAAAAACGACAAGTTTCGGCTTGTCGTTTTTTCAACTAAATCCGTCTTAACAGGCGGGATAAATCCACTGTGTGTATTGTAGATACTGATATTGATTATTTTAAATATTTATTAAAGAAATCAGCCATTTTATCAAACGGAATGACATTTAAATTGTCATATAGGTCGGTATGAACCGCATCAGGAATAATCATCAATTCTTTGTTTCCGGCAAAAGAACTTTCATTTGTCATATCAGCATATGCGTCGCGGCTGAAATAACATGAATGTGCTTTTTCTCCGTGAATTATTAAAACGGCACTTCGTATTTCGTTTGAATATTTTAGAATAGGTTGGTTCATAAAAGACATACAACCTGTTACATTCCAGCCGTCATTGGAATTTAATGATCTTTGGTGATATGCACGCCCTTTATAATATTCACTGTAATCTTTCACAAAAAACGGTGCGTCTTCGGGAACAGGGAGAGGCAAACAGCCGCCGGCTCTGCTATAACTGCCGTTTCGATAATTTTCGATTCGTTCTGCGTTTAATGCCTTTTTCTTTTCATAACGTTTTTCTTCTGAGTCTTCCGAATCAAAATATCCGTTTGCATTTACTCTTGTCATATCATACATAGTAGAAGCGACTGTTGCTTTTATCCTTGTGTCAATAGCTGCAGTATTTATAGCCATACCGCCCCAGCCGCAAATACCTATGATACCGATTTTTCCGGGATCGACATAGTCTTGAGTTGAAAGGAAATCCACCGCCGCTTGAAAATCTTCTGTGTTAATATCGGGCGATGCCATATAGCGAGGTTCACCGCCGCTTTCGCCCGTGAATGACGGGTCAAATGCTATGGTCAAAAATCCTCTTTTTGCCATTTCCTGTGCA
The DNA here is from genome assembly GCA_905233855.1 of uncultured Clostridia bacterium. GTDB lineage: Bacteria > Bacillota > Clostridia > UBA1381 > CAJOGA01 > CAJOGA01. The sequence goes on along the minus strand of CAJOGA010000050.1, from coordinate 10,725 downwards.
TAAAGTCCGGAACATTGTTCTTTTACAGCACCGAAAGGACCGCTTACTGCAATCGCCGACAGTTGTCCTTTTTTATCTTTTGGAATATACATATCAGCGGCAAGCGTGATACCGTAACGGTTGTGAAATGTAATCTTTTTGTGATCAACTTTTTCGCTTTTGGGAAAGGTTTTGTCCCAATCGTTAGTGAGAGTTAAATTTGTCATAGTAAT
>CAJOGA010000050.1:0-10457 GCA_905233855.1 uncultured Clostridia bacterium | reverse complement strand
CGATGATAAGAATTTATCATTTACATTAAAAATATCTTGACCGTAAATCCATCTTTTGATAAAATATACATTAATGTTAATAAAATCACAAAAAAGGGGGAGCCTAACATATGAAGAATCTTGAAAAAAGCATGGAAAAAATTGTTTCTTTGTGTAAAGGCAGAGGATATGTATATCCCGGCAGTGAAATATACGGCGGACTGGCAAACACTTGGGATTACGGCCCGTTGGGTGTAGAGTTTAAAAATAACGTAAAAAAAGCATGGTGGACAAAATTCATACAGCAATCACCGTATAACGTAGGTATAGATTGTGCTATATTGATGAATCCGCAGACATGGGTTGCATCCGGACACGTCGGAGGCTTTTCCGATCCTCTTATGGATTGCAAAGAGTGTAAATCCAGACACAGAGCAGATAAATTAATAGAAGATTTTGCGTTTGCACAAGGCAATCCTATAACCGTTGACGGTTGGGATAACCAGAAAATGCTTGATTATATCGAAGAAAACAATATTTGCTGTCCTGAATGCGGAAAAAGGAACTTTACCGATATCCGTCAGTTTAACCTTATGTTCAAAACCTTCCAGGGCGTTACGGAAGATGCAAAATCAGAAATATATTTAAGACCTGAAACGGCACAGGGTATATTCGTTAACTTTAAGAACGTACAGAGAACAAGCAGAAAAAAAGTGCCTTTCGGCATAGGACAGATAGGTAAATCGTTCAGAAACGAAATCACGCCGGGCAATTTCACATTCAGAACACGTGAATTTGAACAGATGGAGCTTGAATTTTTCTGTGCACCGGGTACAGATCTGGAATGGTTTAATTATTGGAAAAACTATTGTATGAACTGGCTGTTATCGCTCGGTATAGATGCAGACAGCTTAAGATTCAGAGACCACAGTCCGGAAGAGCTTTCCCACTATTCAAATGCTACAAGCGATATTGAATTTGTGTTCCCGTTCGGCTGGGGTGAGCTTTGGGGTATAGCTGACAGAACAGATTTTGACCTTAAACAACACAGTACACATTCCGGCGAAAGTATGGAATATATGGACCCTGTAACAAACGAAAAATATATTCCTTATTGCGTTGAACCTTCGTTGGGTGCTGACCGTGTCGCACTTGCGTTTTTGGTTGAAGCGTATGAGGAGGAAGACCTGGGCGACGGCGATTCACGTGTCGTTATGCACTTGCATCCTGTGCTTGCACCTGTAAAAGTGTGCATACTGCCTCTTTCCAAAAAGCTCAGCGAGCCGGCAATGTCGCTTTATAACGAGTTGAGTAAGAAATTCTCATGCGAATATGACGAAGCCGGCAGTATAGGCAAACGATACAGACGTCAGGATGAAATCGGCACACCGTACTGCGTAACATACGATTTTGATACAGAAACGGACGGATGCGTTACTGTAAGAGACCGCGACACAATGGAGCAAATCCGTATGCCGATAACGGATGTGGCAAAATTCATAGAAGAAAAATTGGAATTTTAATAAACACGGTAGGGGAGTAGTCTGTGCGGTTTGTCCGTGCGGTTAAGCCAACATCCTGATTAGTGAATTAATTCTAATCTGGTTTAATCTTAAAAGACGAGACTTATGCAAGATTTTTGTATAGGTTTCGTCTTTTTGTGATTTATAATTTAATTAAAAGAAGGTATAAAGATGATTTATGCAGAGTATTTGATTCTGGCAGCTATAGTGATATTCTGTTCTATAAAAGTGGCATATTACGTTGATTTGATAGACAAAAAAACAAACCTTTCGGGTGCTTTCATAGGCGGAGCGATACTGGCTGCCATAACCAGCCTACCGGAATTGTTCACCAGTATGTCGGCAATTGTACTTATCAACCAGCCGGAGCTTGTTACCGGAAATATATTGGGCAGCAATATATTTAACAATACAATATTGTCTGCACTTATTCTTGTAACGTATAAAAAATACAATAAAGCCACTGTGTCAAAAAGCCATGACACAACCTTGATATGCATTATAGTTATATATCTGTTCCTGATTTTGGAAATGATTTTCAATGTTAAAGCCGGGATATTTGGTATAAGCTACACAAGCTTTATAATTGTGCTTTTATACATCTTTGGCCTGCGTCAGATGTCAAAAGATGATTGCGGCAGCGACGACAGTGAACCTGATACTGCAGATTCATTGACGCTAAAACAGGTTGTTGCAAGATTTATACTTTACAGCATTTGCTTGGTTATTGCCAGCATCTTCATAACCTATGTAACGGACGATATTGCAAACGAACTTAACCTGGGACGAACTATAGCCGGTGCGTTGTTCCTCGGCGTAGCCACATCATTGCCTGAGGTATCGTCGTGTATATCGTTGGTGAAGCTGGGCAACTACAATGCCATGGTGGGAAACATAGTCGGCAGCAGCCTGTTCAACTTTATCATTATAGCGTTGGCGGACGTTGTGTACAGACAAGGCTCGTTATACACCTCAAACAATCAAACAACGGCACTTATATATTTTGGTGCAATAAGTGTGGTATCGTTGCTTGTAACGGGCGTTGTTAAAAGAAAGAACACAAAATCCGAACGCATCAAGTCAGCCGCATATATTGTGCTGTCGTTGGTAGGCTTGTGCAGTTATATCGGATTTTTAGCGTTTTCATTGATAAAATAACAAAAAAATAAATAAAATTTATTAAAAAATCGAAAATTTGTTTGATTTTTATTAAAATGTGTGTTATAATGAATCAGAAAAATACAAATTCTTCTTGAAAGGACTGATTCGTTCCATGGGAAGACATTCCAATAAGGGTGCGGAAATTTTAGAATTTATAAATACGCAGATAAAAAAGACCGGCATTCCTCCGTCAGTGCGTGAGATATGCCAGGCTGTGGGGCTTACGTCTACATCAACCGTTCATGCCCATTTAAAGAAATTGGAAATGCAAGGCCTTTTAATCAAAGACCCTTCAAAGAACCGTTCTATACGTCCGGCGGATATGCCTATGCCTATGGATTATGATGAAAACTTTCTTGATGTGCCTATTATAGGCAGAGTAACGGCAGGTAATCCTATACTTGCCGTTGAGGAGTACACCGGTAATTTTAAACTGCCCTTGGATTTTGCCAAAAACAAAGATCTGTTTATGCTGAAAGTTCAGGGCGACAGTATGATTGAGGCAGCTATTTTAGACGGCGACTATGTAATAGTCCAGTCGCAGTCGGTGGCGGATAACGGCGACATTGTTGTCGCTTTGATAGAAGACAGTGCAACGGTTAAAACCTTCTATAAGGAAAACGGTCATTTCCGTTTGCAGCCTGAAAATTCCGCATTGGAGCCTATCATAGTTTCCGACGTTTCCATAATCGGCAAGGTTGTGGGCGTGTTCCGAAAATTTTAAAATAAATAAAGTAATTGTAAAAAAGCTTGGGATTGCTGAAAAGTCGGTATTTCCGAGCTTTTTGTATGTAAACGATATTTGCGGTGCGGACATTTACAAAAAAATCGGTGCAGATAGTTTTTTGGGATTAACGTGGGAACACTGTAATAGTTTTGAATGTTTGTATTTTAAAACCCGACGGACGAGAAAATTGACTTTCTCCCGATATTTGATATAATAAAAACGTATTATACTTAAAATGAGAATTTGAGAGAAAGTGAGGGAAGCTACTGTGTCCAAAGTTCGTAAACAGGATGTATACATCGGCTCTGTTGTTGCCGTGCTTATAGTTTTTGCTCTTTGCTGCCGCTTTATTGCTCGTACGGTAGACGATGAGTTTATTGATAAATTCTTGAATTTCGTACGTACATTTATTTATATCGGACTTATTCTCTCATGGTTATTTTATGTAAATAAGCGTGTTGTGCAAATACAGGCATGCCAAACCTTGTCCGCCGTAGCTGTTCTTATGCTTTCCTGGATAGTTATACGTGAATTCAAATGGCGTTTTGTTTTGAACGCCGATATTCTGCGGTATTTGTGGTATTCTTATTATATTCCACTGCTGTTTATTCCGTTACTCTCTCTTTTGATTGCGATTTCTTTAGGTAAACGGGAAGATTATCACCTACCGAAACAGACCGCTTTATTATATGCATTTGCGATTATGTTGGCTGTGTTTGTGATGACGAACGATTTTCATCAAAAAGTTTTCGTGTTTCCTAATAACACCACCGTCTGGACAGAATACAACCGCCGATACGGTATAGGCTACTTTATTGTTATTCTGTGGATATTGGCTTGCTCTGTATCATCCGTCTTTGTAATGCTGAAAAAATGCAGGATTCCGCATAGCAGAAGCTTTTTATGGACTCCATTCGTGCCGCTTGGTATTTCGCTGTTATATGCAGCCCTATACATGATGAACGTGCCGCTTATAAGATTAATATTAGGGGACTTTGCGGCTTTTCAATGCTTGGCTTTTATCGGCTTTTTCGAGAGCTGTATCAGGTGCGGTCTTGTTCAGTCCAATTCGCGTTATTTTGACCTTTTCTATGCGTCCAACGAAACGTGTATGCAAATTGTTGATAATAATTACACAACATATTATTCCATAAATGCCAATAAGTCCTTATCCAAAGAACTGATGGAGCAGGCAGAACAGAATCCCGTCATACTGCCGGACGGAAATCGCTTGCACAATATGCCGATCGGCGGCGGACACGCTGTCTGGACAGAGAATATATCCGAGCTGATTAAGCTTCGTGAAACATTGGAAGACAGAAAAGAAGAACTGGAGGAGCGTAACGCACTGTTGCAATATGAGTATGAGCGTGAGAAGGAGCATAAGACGATTGAAGAACAAAACCGACTTTATGACCTGTTGCAGAGCAAAACACAGGTGCAGCTTGATAAAATAGACGATCTTGTGCAGGATTATCGCAGGGCGGAAACCATAGAAAAAAAGAAAGATATTCTTTCTAAAATTGTAATTTTAGGCACTTTTATCAAACGCCGCAAGGATTTTGTGCTTTCGGTGGATTCCACACCCACCATTCCTGAAAGCAAGCTGACAAACGCTGTTGCCGAATCCTTCCGTGCACTGAAACTGCTTAAGATAAAGGGAGCGTATCTTGTAAACACGGGACAAAATTATCTTTCGGGGAAAATATTGACGCTTGCCTATGAGTTCTTTGAAGATGTGCTTGAATCTATAATTGACAGAGTGCATTTCCTTAATGTGCGTGTGTGTCCTGTAGGCGATACGCTCAGAATAAGCGTTTTTGCCGATTGCACAGCCGAAGGACATATTCTTTGGAGCAAATATAAGAATATGGACATCATTAAGGAAGCAGACGACGAATACGAATTTGTGCTGCCATTAGACGGAGGTGCCGGTAAATGACGGATTTTATGTATCTTCTTCCTCCTGCCTGCTATGCCCTTTCGGGGATTTTATTTCTTGCCGTTATGGGCGAGCTTGCACTTTGCCTGTATAAATACAGTTGTAGGGGCAGAATTAAATATTGCTGTGCTAATATTGTGTTTTTTCTCCTGCTGCTTTTTTTTCTTTCTTATGTGACGGCGGCATCCGGACGGAAATACGAAATTCATATTCCGTGGCTTGTTATACCGCTTGTCGGCACAGTTGTTTTGGCACATGCCGCTTTCGGGATTTGCAACGAATACAGCCAAAGCAAACAAAAGATATCGACACTGTCCGTGAAACAGGCACTTGATAATCTGAATTCCGGTATATGCTTTGCGGACCAAAGAGGGAAGATTATACTCATCAATTACAAAATGAGGAATCTTATCCACTCACTTGTCGGCATTTATCCGCAAATGCTTGAAGAAATACAGTCTGCCTTGACGGAAAAAGCGTTGCAAACCGAAAAAAATCCTGTGCTGTACCGTTTTCCCGACGGTAAGATTTTCCGCTTCCATACGGCACATCTGACCGATCCGTCTCTTAAGGGATTTACTCAAACAACTGCACAGGACGTAACACAGCTTTACGAGACAAATATGAAGCTAAGCGATGCAAATTTTGAATTGCAGCGAACAAATAACATGCTTGAAAAAATGTATGACCGCCTTGCCGACCGCATAAGAGAGCAGGAGACTTTGAATCTGAAAATGCGTATTCACGACAATATAGGGACAAGCCTTATAGCTATTTCCGATATATTAAGCCGCAACACAAATGAAGATGCGGAAACACAGCTTGCTGTACTTCAAAATGCCGTCAGCTATTTTTCCGGCGACCGTCCTGCTCCCGTCGGAACGTTTGATGAGCTTCGCTTAAAGGCGGCACAAATGAAGGTTCAGCTACACTTTTCGGGCTATCTGCCAAATGAAGAAACAGTGGCAAGTCTTATTGTTTCCGCTGTGCATGAATGTGTTACGAACTGTGTGCATCACGCAAGGGGAAGGAACGTGTTTGTGAAAATAGTCGAGCATAGCGATGTGTATACCGTAACGATTACGAACGACGGTGAGGTGCCTAAAGAAAAAATAAAAGAAGGCAGCGGGCTTTCCGCTTTGCGTCAAAGTATTGAAGCTGCCGGCGGAGAGATGTATATTTCCCACAGTCCGTGCTTTGCACTGATTTTCAATCTGCAAAGGAAGGGGAATGAATTGTGATTAAAACTGTTATTATTGAAGATAATCTTTTTATGCAAAACCATTTAACGGGCATGCTTTCTGCCGATGAACGTTTTTTGGTTGTGTCTGCCGTAAGGGATGCATTTGAGGCGGAGGAAATTTGCGTATCGGAGAATATCGACCTTGTACTTATGGACGTGCAGACGCTCCACAACCACTCCGGCATTGCCGCAGGGAAGCGTATCAAAGAGAGCAGGAAAGGGACAAAGGTTGTTATTGTAACATCACTTATCGATCCCGACGTGCTTGAAAAAGCAAAACTGGGTGCGGCGGACAGCCTTTGGTATAAGGATCATGGCACGTCTGAGCTTATGGAAGTGATCAACCGCACCTTAAACGGAGAAAAAGTGTTTCCGAATGTGTCTCCGAGCGTCGAACTGAAAGATATGTTGTCCTCCGATATTACGCCGAGACAGATAGATATTTTAAGACGCTTTGTAAAAGGCATGACTTATGACGAAATTGCGGCGGACTTGAATCTGAGCAAAAACGGTGTGCGTTGGAATCTGGATCAGCTTGTGGAAAAGGGCGGTTTCCAAAATAAACACGAACTGCTTGCGGCTGTGATAGAAAACAAATTAATAGTAACTACGCTGGAAGAATAGAACAGAATACAACTTAAACACCCGATTTTTCGACTGTTTAAGACCGCTGACATCTGCTTTATCGGCGATAAATCCGATTGTTTCAGTCGGATTTTTTTACTGTCACTGGCACTTGTGCCAGTGACTTTTTTGTCATAAACTGCTAAAATACACTTGTATAGTAATATATTTTCCTGTAATTGAGCCAAAAGGCAGGTGAAATATTTGAAAAAAATCATATTGGATATGCAAAGCGGATTGTATGCCAAAGCTATCAGACGGATATTGGTACAGGAATTAGATGATTTCCAGGTAGTCATTTCAAAGCAGCCGGACGGCACCGCCGAACAGTGCAAAATCCTTCATCCGGACGCCTTGCTTATGGAGGTAACGCCATATACGCCATGGCAACTGGCACAGCGGCTTTTGATACGCGACAGGTTAAAAAAAGAGGAACCGGACTGCAAGATTATACTGATGGTGGATGATGCCGCCGAACCGGATCTTGCCGAACAGGTTAAAACGGCAAAGCAGGACGGTCTGATCGATGCATTTTTATTTACTTCCGCCACCGAAAGTTATCTTGCGGCTGTTGTGGACAGCATATAAAATCAAATGATGCATTAGCGAAAAACACAAAGCAGTTTAAAAAATTTAAGAAAAGAGGTAAAAATACATGAAAAGAATCATTGCAATTATTTTATGTATAACAATGATTTTAAGCCTGGCATCGGTTGTACATGCAGATGAGTTAAAATTTAACGACGTTGTGCCTGACAGCTGGTACTATAACGACGTTATGAACGCCGTATCTCTCGGACTTATCAACGGCAAGAGCGAGACGGCCTATTGCCCGGACGATAACCTTACCTATGCCGAAGCCTTCAAGCTTGCCGCCTGCATGAATCAGCTGGCAACAGCGGGTGCGGTAACGCTTAAAAACGGCGAGGAGTTTTGGTATAGCACATACGCCGAATACTGTATTACGCACGGGATTATTGATGAGTTTGATTTTATGCTTCTCGGCGAAGAATTTGATCCCAATGTCAAGATCACCCGCTCGGGCTATATGAATATTTTCGCCAATGCTCTGCCAAGCGATATGCTTCCTGCAATCAATTACGTTCCTTCAGAGTCTATACCCGACGTTTCTGTGTCGGCGAATTATGCCGACGGTGTTTACAAGCTGTACCGTGCGGGAATAGTTCAGGGCTCTGACGAAGAACACAACTGCAAGCCTTTTGACAACATAAAAAGAAGCGAGGTTGCCGCAATCCTTACCCGTATGATGGATAAGACCAAAAGAGTAAGATTTGACATGGGTACTCCCGTCGCATATGATCCTCTGGTACTTTCCGAGACACCGAAAGCGACTGTTCCCGAAAGCGGCGACAGGATCGATTTCACAGTCAAGGTTACAGGAGGCGTGCAGCCTTACAGATATGCGTGGCACTATAGGGATGAAGATGAAGATATGTATATGTGGATGGATATCGGAAAGTTTATAAGCATTGAAGGTGACGAAATCAGCAACGTTCTTTCGGGGTATAACACAGATACGCTTTCGCTGTTGACGCCCCCTGATAAACTTGGCGGAACGATAAACGTAAAATGCGTCATCACCGACGCTATCGGCAACACGTTGACCACCGACGCTATAACATTTACGTCCGATGCCAAAAATGATGAAGGAGAAAACAAAGAGGACAAGGGTGCCCAATATTATCTCGACAACAAAGATGAATCCAGAGGCGAGAATCCTATAAGTCCCATTAAGGTTACTGTTTCGGGAACAGAGTTCAATTTCAAAACCGGAGACCGCTTAAGCGTTAAGGTGGAAGCAACAGGCGGTACTGCACCGTACTATACCTACAGATGGTACCGATACAGCGAATCCGAGGGGAAATGGAACTTTTACACAGACGGTCAAATCAATCCTACGACGGGCTATGACCCTACACTCTATCTTTATGACAGCCTTATCAAGACGCCGGGCGAGACTTTTATATTCAAATGTGTTGTAAAGGACAGCGAGGGGTATACCGGCGAAAGTGCAGCCGTTACTGTCACTACATCGGGTTTTGTTCTTGAGAAGGGACTATCTGAAAAAACCGAAGTAGTTGTCGGTGAGAATGTTGAGTTATCTGTCAAAGCAAAAGGCGGTGTCGAGCCTTATAAATATGAGTGGTATCTGGGAACGTTTGTAATTCCTACGAAAGATTATACAATGACTCCTATGAGAAGTCTCTCGGGAGATACCGTAAAGTTTACCATGCTCCCCGGTTATCTTCCTTCATCGGATAACGTTGTAACAAGCTTTAGATGTGTCGTTACAGACGCCGAGGGAAGTCAAATCGATACCTATACGGAGATAGTTGACAAAACTTCTAAGGATATGCCGCTGACCGTTGTAAAACAGCCTGAAAGACTGAATGAACCAAAGTACGGCACGGAGCTGAATTTTGACGTTGCCGTCTACGGCGGAAAGCAGCCTTACAGCTATGAGTGGTTCTATGACTCAAGATACAGAAAAGAGGTTACAACTGTTTCGCTTAATACGCTGCCGCAGACGGTCGTAAGACGCTTTAATTCCAATATTTATATTGCCCTTCGCGAAGATACTTCAATACTCGACAAAGAAATCTACTGCGTAGTAACCGATGCGGCAGGTAATACGGTAAAATCCGACAGTATTGCCGTTTGCTCCGATTTTCTTATGGTTACACTTGAGCAAAAATATGGAGAGAACGTCTACGTCGGCACCGTCAAGTGCGGCGAGCTTGTTCCCGGCGACAGGATAGGCTTCCAAACCTTCTTTGACGGTAATCACGAGTATGTATCGGGCACTGTAGAAAGAATCGAAATGATCGGCAAAGACTTGGAAAAAGCCACTGTCGGCAACAGAGTAGGCATCTATCTTACAAATGTAATCATGTATGAAAAAGAGGACGATATGAAAGAAATCATCGGCGACCCTGCATACCGTCATCAGAATATTGCCTTTGAAATGCTGCCTTCCGTTCTCAGTATAACACATAGTAAGACCTCCTACGGTACAACGCCCGGAGTAGACATAAATTTGTATGTGTACATTAACGGAGGAAGCGGAACCTACAAAGAAATCGAATGGTTTAAAGAGGTCGGCGGAGAATGGATATCTTTCGCTAAGGGAACCCGGGGCAGTCAGACATCAAAAGGCTTTTTGATGAGTTATCTTTACAGAGGCGAAAAGGAGCCGACGACCTTTAAGGCGAAGTGTATCGTCACAGACTCTGACGG
>CAJOGA010000049.1 GCA_905233855.1 uncultured Clostridia bacterium | reverse complement strand
GAACATTTATCACCGATAAAATCGGTAAACTCAACCCCGTCCAAATGCTGTTCATACACGAATTTTCCAATTTCCTCCAAAGTTGTTTTACGAAGTTCCTCAGCCTCGCTTATTTTATAATTAAGTTTGGCAATATCCGCAAGTTCACCCGATTTTTTAACAACAACTTTGCCGGCTTTTTTTACTTCGCCCGCCACCTGTTTTGCTCCTTCTTTTACCATTCCGATAAACTCATTCATATGCTCTGCCTCCCATAATATTATTAAAATAGTAGCTAATATCTTTTTATCTCTTTTTTTGTATTATACCACCCTTTTTTCATTTAATCCATAGGCAAATGATATAATTTTCAAATTATTCATAAATTTGTGTGAATACCGTTTACCATATCATATGCTTTTGGAACGGTGAATGGGAATAATAATCTTAAAAAACATTATTTATTTAAATGTTTTTGCTCCGTCAACAATAAAGCTCTCTGTAAATCTTGCCATTTCGAGCGGTGTCTCTTTCATTCCGCTGTTAAGCCACGCACTGCATATCCCCGCACAGCCGGATATAATATAATGATAAAAATAATGAAACTCATCATCATTCTTAATGTTGAGCAGTTTTTGTGCATTAACAAAACATTTTTCGTGAAGCACATTCTTCAGCTTGTCCAAAAAAGCCGGATCACCGTTTTTGCCTATCAGCACTTTGGCAAGATCAGCATTCTCTGACAAAAGTTGAAAAACCTCTGTAATTATCGGAAATAAACTGTCCTGATCGTTCTGCGGTTCATGGTTGTCAAGAATTTCGTTAAATTTTTCAAATATTTCGTTTTGCAGCTTTTCAGCCATGTCATATACGTCCCGATAGTGCAGGTAAAACGTTCCCCTGTTAATGTCGGCTACTTCTGCAATTTCACGAACACTGATGTTGTTTAGCGGTTTTTCCAAAAGCAATCCGGCAAGTGCATCTGTCATAGCTTTTTTAGTTTTTCTTATTCGTCTGTCCTCTTTTTCCGTCATATTATTTCACTCCAAATTAACACTTTTTTGTTTTTGTGTTGATTACAAAACTATTTATTTGAATATGTACATTGATTTCATCAACATATGTTGATATAATGACATCATAATCGTTTAATAGACATTTGTCAAGAAAATATTGTTTTCACACAGATGTTTATGAGGGAGGCAATTCATGAGTGAACAAAAAAATAAAGCAAACCCGATTGAAAAAGTTGCTGCGTTCATAGTCGACAAACGCAAAGGCTTCTATTTGATATATATATTATTGATTGTATTCAGTATATTTTCGTCAAATTGGGTATCTGTAGATAACGATATAACAGATTATCTCTCGGAAGACACCGAAACACGCAAAGGACTTACGCTGATGAACGAGGAATTTGTAACCTATGCCACTGCAGAGGTCATGATAGACAACATTTCCTTTGCAGACGCGGAATCTCTTTGCCGGCAATTGCAAAAAATTGACGGTGTTAAGGAGATTGCTTTTGACGATACAACAAAGCACTATGTAAATGCTGCGGCATTGTTTTCAGTAACCTTTAACGGCGAGTCTTATGACCCGATTTGTGAGGAGGCTCTTAATACCATAAAAGAAAAAACAAGCGATTATGATACATATATATCAGCAGAGCTTGGAAACACGAAGGCAGAGACTATTGAAAAAGAGGTTAATATCGTTATGGTCATTTCCTGCCTGATAATTCTTGCCGTTTTACTGTTTACATCGCGAACGTATATGGAAGTGCCCGTACTGATACTTACTTTCGGAGCTGCTGCTATTTTGAATAAGGGAACAAACTACATGTTCGGAACCATTTCCTTTATTTCAAATTCGGTTGCAATTGTGTTGCAGTTGGCATTGGCAATAGATTATGCTATTATTCTTTGCCACAGATACATAGAAGAAAGAAACGAAAAAGAGCCGAGAGATGCAGTTATTGCAGCTTTAACAAAGGCTATACCCGAAATATCCGGAAGCTGTCTTACCACATTATCAGGTCTTGCGGCAATGGGCTTTATGAATTTTAAGATAGGCTTTGATTTAAGTATGGTGCTTATTAAAGCGATTCTGATAAGTATCATAACTGTATTCACATTAATGCCGGGGCTTTTGATGTCGTTTTCAAAACTTATTGACAAAACACATCATAAAAGCTTTGTGCCTAAAATCACGCCTTGGATTAACGGAGTTGTAAAGTCAAGACGCGTATTACCGGTTATATTTGCAGCCTTGGTTATTGCCGCAATTATACTATCTTACAGCTGTCCGTATGCTTACAGCTATACCAATTTAAAAACCATAGCCAAAAACGATTCTCAAATCGCACAGGAAATGATAAACGACACCTTCAGCTCATCAAATGTGCTTGCTGTAATAGTACCATCGGGCAGCTATTCAAAAGAGCAGGCTTTAAAAGCCGATCTTGAAAAATATCCGCAAGTGGAAAGCGTTACGGCACTTGCCGCAGTAGAAGCAACAGGCGATCATGCTGTCGGCGACGCACTGACGCCGCGTGAGTTCTCAGAGCTTGCCGACATTGATATTGAGCTGGTGCGTCTGATCTATATTTCCTATGCCGCAGAAGATTCAAATTACGGCAAGATTATAAGCGGTATAGATAACTACAAAATTCCACTGATGGATTTATTTGATTTTATATATGACCTAAGCGAAGAAGGCTATGTGTCTTTAGATTCGGAAACAACCGAAAAGATTGACGATCTGAACGATAAGCTTGCCGACGGAAGAAGACAGCTGAGCAGCGATAAGCACACCCGTCTTGTATTGAATTTAAATGTATCCGAGGAAAGTGAGGAAGCATTTGCGTTTTTGGAAACTGTACGCAATGCCGCAAAGCCATATTACGGAAACGACGTTATTCTCGCCGGAAATACTACAAACAACTTTGATCTGTCTTCTACCTTCGGCAAAGATAATATGCTTATAACCGTTTTAACTATACTATTTGTGCTTTTGGTTTTGTTTTTCACCTTTCAGTCGGCCGGTATTCCGATTATATTGATACTGGTTATTCAAGGCAGTGTATGGATGAATTTCTCATTTCCTACCCTTATGAACAAGCCTATATTTTTCTTGGGATACCTGGTTGTGAGTGCTATTCAGATGGGTGCAAATATTGATTATGCAATCGTCATTACAAACAGATACACAGCTTTACGGCGTGAAATGAACAAATATGACGCAATAAAAAACGCATTGGAATTAGCGTTCCCTACTATTTTCACATCAGGCAGTATACTTGCTTCTGCCGGTATAATTATAGGTTTGCTTTCATCTGATCCTGCAATTTCTTCTATTGGTATAACGCTTGGTCGCGGCACGATTATATCCATCGTTTTGGTTATGGGCATCCTTCCGCAGCTGTTAGTGTTGGGCGATTTTATAATTGAAAAGACATCTTTCAATATCCGTGATGATATCAGAGAGCGTTTGAAGATTGGAGGCAATACTGATGAACAAGCGTAATATAATTGCTTTTATCCTTACGGCAATAATGCTGATTGGTAATATCTCATTTGTGAAAGCAGAAGACAACAGCATTACAATCTCAAGCAGAGAAGACTTTTTAAAGTTTTCCAAAAACTGCACACTTGACACATATTCGCGTGGAAAAACAGTAAATTTAGTTTCCGATATTGATATGAGCGGTATTGACTTTTCATCCGTTCCAACTTTTGGCGGCGAGTTCAACGGAAACGGATACACTATTTCAGGCATAAATCTTTCAAAAAACGGCTCATATTCAGGCCTTTTTCGCTACATTCAAGAAAGCGGAAAAATTACCAATCTTACTGTAAAAGGCAATTTTCTGCCCGGCGGCTCCAAAAGTTTTATCGGTGGCATCGCCGGTGAAAATATGGGTGTAATAGAGTCTTGTATTTTCGACGGCAAAATTGCAGGCGAAAATGTTGTCGGCGGTATCGCCGGAAAGAATACAGACAGCGGTCAAATCATTTCCTGCAGCACATACGGCAATATAAAAGGTGAAAATTCCACCGGAGGTATTGCCGGAAAAAACGACGGACTTATTCTGAACTGCACAAACAATACACAAGTTAATACCGTGTATGAGGAAAAAAAGCGTGATATTACGGATATCAATGCCGATGCCGGTGCAATAGTTGAAACATACAAAATCGAAAAAGTCGAAAATGAAGAAGAAAGCATTTTGGGTCATACTGACACCGGCGGCATTACAGGATATAACTCAGGTGTTTTGCAGGGATGCATAAATAACGCAAACGTCGGCTATCCTCATGTGGGATATAATGTCGGCGGTATTGCCGGAAGACAATCCGGTTATCTTTTGGGATGTACAAACTACGCCCTTATACAGGGCAGAAAAGATGTAGGCGGTATTGTCGGGCAGATGGAGCCGTATATTATACTTAATGCATCCGAAAAGACGCTGAAAAATATCCGTCAGGAGCTGAACGAGCTTCATTCCATGGTAAATCGCTTCATTACAGACTCAGATTCGCTCGGCTCCGATATAGAAGCTCATTTAAACGCTCTGTCCGGTCAATCCAAAACAGCAAGAGACAACTCGGAAACACTTTTAAATCAAGGTACGGATTTTGTGGATGATAATTTAAGCGAAATCAATGCTCAAACCGCGCTGATATCAAACACTATAGACAAATTAGATACTGTATTTGATAATTTGTCGGACGGTGCAACCGATGCAGAGGATGCAATCAGCAAAATAACGGACGCTCTTGACGATATTGATATAAACGATCCAAAGCTGCGGGATAATCTTGACAGCATCAGCGAAGCGTTAGACGATATTTTTGACGCAGAAAACTATCTTAGCAGAGCAGCCGTACGTGCAAGCCGGGCACTTGATGATTTGGAAGACGGCATACGCATTAAAAACGAACGTGCCGTAAATCATGCCATGTCCGATTTGTCCGATGCCATAAAGGACATAGTTGACTCAAAAACCAACATAAAAAAATCTGTTAAAGATATAGAAAACATATTAAAAAAGAATCCGGAAAGCTTTGATGAAATAAGCGTTGATGCAAAGGCAATTTCAGACAGTCTGAAAAACATAGAGGAAAACACAACACTTGCCGTTTCTGCATTAAAGGCTATATCATCCGGTATTGATACGGTTATGACAAACACAACCATAAACTTTTCATCTCTTCGGTCCGCCATAGAAAATATGGAATCTTCTTTTGTTTACTTAGCTGACGGCATGGATGATATAACTCAAAGTCTGAAAAGGTTATCTTCCACGCTTGATGATACCTTTGATGAAGTTGACAATTATACCGATGATCTTAATAAACAGCTCAACACAGCAAAAAGCGACCTGTCCGACGCACTCTCATCTCTTGCTTATGCAACAGACGATATAAAAACGGCTATAGACGATGCCGGACAAATACTGTCTGATTTTTCGGATGAAAAAAGCCTTACATTCATAAAACTCGGCGACGGTTTTAAAGATGCAAGCAACAATTTGTTTAACTCCCTTGCGGATATTTCCGACGAAATCGACAAGCTGAAAAACACCGCTTCTGGCGGCAAAAGCAAAATAACGCATGATATAAGCACCATCAGCAATCAATTCAATCTTGTGATGAACACTCTGGTTGACGAAATGGAACAGTTGCAAAACATAGACAACATTGAAGACATATTCCTTGACGTCTCTGATGAAGATATAA
Source organism: uncultured Clostridia bacterium (assembly GCA_905233855.1). Classification (GTDB taxonomy): domain Bacteria; phylum Bacillota; class Clostridia; order UBA1381; family CAJOGA01; genus CAJOGA01. Next base: position 4,936 of record CAJOGA010000049.1, on the reverse strand, counting down.
AAAACACAACTCAAGGCAAAGTTGCCGAATGTAATAATTTCGGCAAAATCCAGGCAGACCGCAACACAGGCGGCATAACGGGAAGTTTGGCAATAGAGTATGCCAAAGATCCCGAAAATGAGATAGAAAAGCCTAAAACCTTAAACTTTACTTACCGTACAAAGGCTATACTGCAAGCATGCATCAATGACGGTGATGTAACAGGCAAAAAAGATTGCGTGGGAGGCATTGTCGGTCTTTCCGAAATCGGAACGGTGTATGAATGTGAAAACTATGGCGATATAGAAAGCGAAAGCGGAAGCTATGTAGGCGGAATTTCAGGAAAAAGTGAATCAACTCTGAGAAAATGTTATGCCAAATGCAGATGTACCGGCAATCGCTATGTAGGAGGAATTGCGGGCAAAGCAGTCAGTCTTACATCCTGCTATTCCATAGCCGCACTTAGCGGAGATGAGTCCGTCGGAGCTGTTTTGGGAAATTGCGACGATCCAAAACGAACATATCAGAATTTCTTTTTAGACAAAGGTATAGGTGCAATAGACGGAATAAGCTATTTTCAGAGTGCAGAACCTATCAGCTTTGAATCGCTTTGCAATATCAGTACCGTTCCCCGTCGTATGACAAGCTTTGTAATATCATTCATTGCTGATGACAGAGTAGTTGAAACACAACAAATCAAATACGGCGAGGATACCGCACGAATCCGTTATCCCGAAGTTCCGCAAAAGGAAGGGCATTTCGGTAATTGGATAAAGCCTGACGCGACAATCGTAACCGAAGATATTGACGTCATTTGTGAGTATAAACCGTATATTACAATTTTGTCCAGTGAAGAAAAAAACGAAAACGGCAAGCTCGCACTTGCTCTTGCAGAGGGCAAATTTACCGACAAGGCAAGGCTTAACATATCAAACAGCAAGCAGGATGCATACAGCAAAGCTTACGGAAATGTGAAAGTATATGACATTGTGCTTACGGATACCGCCATAAAGGACAACGAAACCGTAACGTTGCGGCTTCTGAACGAAAATAAAGATAAAGTTACTGTCTGGCTTTTAAACGGCAGTAATTGGGAGCTGCTTAAAACAAGTAACCGCGGTAAATATGTCATAGTCAACACCACCGGCACAAGCAGCACAATTTGTCTGCAGTATACAAAAGCTAAATTCAGCCTTCTTTTGCTGATAATGATATTGATTATTATAATTGTACTTATTGTCGGAAGTGTATTTTTGATTAAAAGAAAGCGTAAATAAACTCTGATTTTATACCGATAATTTGTTGAAAAATAATCAAATCGGCATTATAATTATACATATATTAATGTAAAGAAGGTGGGCCTATGCCTTTACAAATAATCAGGCATGATATAACAAAAATGCGTGTTGACGCTATCGTCAATGCGGCAAACTCTTCCCTGCTCGGCGGTGGCGGTGTTGACGGTTGTATACATCGCGAGGCGGGAACAGAGCTTTTGGAAGAATGTAAAACCCTTGGCGGATGCGATGTTGGTGATGCTAAAATAACAAAAGCATATAAGCTCCCGTGTAAATATATAATTCACACTGTCGGTCCGCGATACAACGACGGAAAACATAACGAAGAAGCCCTGCTTCGTTCTTGCTATGAACGGTCTCTCAAGCTTGCTGATGAATACGGATGTGCGTCTGTGGCGTTTCCGTTAATTTCTTCCGGCATTTACGGATACCCAAAAGCTGAAGCTCTGAGGGTTGCCGTTGATGAAATAAGCAGTTTTCTTGTTAAAAATGAAATGTTGGTTTATATTGTTATCTTCGATAAAAAAGCATACAAAATAAGTGAAAAATTATTTGCGGATATAAAAGAATTTATTGATGACAATTATGTTGATACACAGTATTGTCTGTACGCCGAAAGCAGAAGAACGCCTGAGATGCCCTTTGATGAGCTAAAGCACAAAAAGTGTGAACCGTGTGCAGGCAGTGCCTTGCGTAAGGAGTCTAAAGAAAATCTGACGCTCAACGACTTTATCGGCCAAATAGATGAAAGCTTTTCTGAAATGCTCCTCAGGAAGATCGACGAAAGGGGCATTAAAGACAGCGAATGTTATAAAAAAGCAAATATCGACCGGAAATTGTTTTCAAAAATCAGAAGCGATATTCACTATAAGCCAAGCAAGCCCACAGTGATTGCCTTTGCCGTTGCTCTGGAGTTGTCTCTTGATGAAACAAAAGAAATGCTTATGAAGGCGGGCTTCGCTTTGTCTCACAGCAATAAATTTGATTTAATAATCGAATTTTTCATAAAAAACGGCAATTATAATATATTTGAAATAAATCAAGCTCTGTTTGCTTTTGATCAAAGTTTGTTAGGCGCATAATTTTGTCGCATGCAAAGCGACCAAACCTCTCTTTGAAGATGTTATAATTCAGATAACAAATTTGAAAGAGAGGTTTTTTACTATGAAAAACAACATCACAGAATTGGTATTTATTTTAGACAGAAGCGGTTCCATGGCAGGTCTTGAATCGGACACAATAGGCGGATTCAATGCCATGATAGAAAAGCAGAAAAAAGAAAACGGCAAATGCTTTGTATCAACTCTGCTCTTTGACCACGAAACCAATGTCATTCACGACAGAGTCGACCTTTGCAAAATTGAACCTATGACCGAAAAAGATTACACCGTTCGCGGAAGCACTGCTCTCTTGGATGCAATGGGTGATGCAATTACTCACATCGGAAACATACATAAGTATGCCCGTCCCGAAGACGTACCGGAGAACACTGTTTTTGTAATTACTACCGACGGCATGGAAAACGCAAGCCACAAGTACAGCAGCGATGAAGTGAAAAAGATGGTTAAAAAGCAAAAAGAAAAATACGGTTGGGAGTTTTTATTTTTGGCAGCTAATATTGACGCTGTAGAAACAGCAAGACAATTTGGAATATCTGACGACCGTGCCGTAAATTACTGCCCCGATTCACTTGGAACCGCTTGTCTTTACGAAACTGTTTCCGAAGCAGTTTGCACTGTAAGAAAAGGAAAGAAAATGTCAGAAAACTGGAGCGAAAAGCTCGCAAGAGATTACAAAAACCGTAAAAGATAATGATATAGCGGAAATACTTCCTCATACAGCTTCGGAAGTATTTCCGCTTTTTCATTTACTTTTCGCCTACGTGTTTATTCCCATATTTCTTTTGCCAATCTGAAAACAGCCCACCCCTTAGGCCATCCGACATACATTGTTGCGTGGGTTATAATTGCCGCTATTTCTTCTTTGGTAACGCCGTTATTTTTTGCGTTTTGCAAGTGATACGAAAGAGAAGAATCGGTTATACCCGAAGCCATAAGCGATACTACTGTTACGATACATTTTGTCTTAACGGAAATTGCATCATTATTCCATACCTCTCCGAATAAAACATCGTCATTCAGATGTGCGAACATAGGTGCAAATTCTCCAAGTTGGTCTCTGCCCGCAGTCTGTTTGATTTTATCGCTCATTTTTATCCCTCCAATCCGTTATACCATTCATCCGAAACAGGTTCGCACCACTCGTTTGACGTATCTTCACCGGGCACTTCAACGGCAATATGCGAAAACCACGTATCTTTTTTGGCACCGTGCCAATGCTTTACATTTGCGGAAATAGTAATAACCGTTCCGGGGGTAAGGCTTATAGGTTCCTTTCCTTCTTCCTGATACCAACCCTCTCCCGCTGTGCAGATCAAAAGCTGACCGCCACCATATTTTGCATGATGAATGTGCCAATTATTTCTGCAGCCCGGTTCAAAGGTTACATTTGCCAAAAACACAGGACATTTCCCATATTCGGTTAAAGGCTTCAGAAACGAATTCCCGATAAAATACTTCGCATAAGCGTCATTCGGTGAACCGATGCCGAAAATATCGGCTTTTTCAAATTCCTCACGATTTATGATTTTACCCATACTTAATTGCCCCCTAAAACTTATCGGCCCATTGTTTCAGCTCGTCTTCCGACAGTTTGCCGTTTAGTATTTTCCCTTCTTTTATTACTGTGTTTTCCGAAACACTGCCTTTAAGATTGTCAACCGTCTTTCCGAATCGGCTTCCGCCGGAAGTAGCAAAAAGAACTATTGTTTTTTGTGAAAAATCGTAGCTTTCCAAAAATGTGTTTATAATTGTCGGTGCTATATACCACCAAATAGGGAATCCTAAAAATATTGTGTCATAGTTTTCCGGTTTTGCGTCTGTATCTGCAATTTCCGGACGCGATGCGGTATCTTTCATTTCCACCGAGCTTCGCGACTGTTTATCCATCCAGTTTAAGTCTGCACTTGTGTACGGCACTTTTGGCTTAATCTCGTAAATATCCGCACCCGCTGCCTTGGCAAGCAACTCCGCAGCCTTTTTTGTAACTCCGCTTGCACTGAAATATGCCACCAATTTTTTACTCATTTTTTATTTCCTCCTTAAAATATTTTATGCAATTATAAATTATTTAATTTATTATCCTATCCATTTTTGAACCGTAACGGTAAATCATTGTGAAAATTACAAACACAAACATAACGCTTAATGCAATATTGATTGTCATATTTTCACGGAACATAAGTATAGCAAATGCAAATACTGCCCCTGAAATTGAGGCATACGTGCAGAACCTGTTGTATTTTTTACATCTTGCTTTCGAATATCTGCTACCCAATGCAAAAAGGAATCCAAAAAACATCAGAAATGAAACAGTTAAAAACAGTATTTTCGGGAGCAACAAAAGTTTATCCTCACGCATAAATTCCAATCCGCATGTAATATTGTTCAAGGCAAAAATGATAAAAATGTGAAAAAGCATATACCCCAGACCGTTCGTCTGCTTTTCCCTGTCGATAATGTGGTCATAAAAAACACCGTAACTTAAAAACAGTCCTACAACAATCAAAAACGCCATAAGAGCAAAATAGGTGCTGCGAA
>CAJOGA010000048.1:1343-19258 GCA_905233855.1 uncultured Clostridia bacterium | reverse complement strand
GTTTATTCTTTAGAAAATGAATAATTGACAATTATTCGTTATCGTGCTAAAATCGTATTTGCAAGTAAGTCAGACGGTCGCATGCAAATTCCGCAAGGAGCTGCATGAGGAAAGTCCGGGCTCCGTAGGGCAAGGGTGCCGGGTAACGCCCGGTGGAGGCGACTCCAAGGATAGTGCAACAGAAAAGAAACGCCAAGGCTTAACGCTTTGGTAAGTGTGGAAAGGCGAGGTAAGAGCTCACCGGAGCCGTGTAAACCCCACCCGGAGCAACATCTAATAGGAGGGAATTAAGTTTTGCCCGACGCTCCCTCGGGTAGATGGCTGAAGCTATGCGGTAACGCTGTGCTTAGATAGATGACCGTTTAACACAGAACCCGGCTTACAGGCTTGCTTGTCTTCTTTGTAAATAACCTTTTTTAGCCACGCCACTATGGCGTGGTTTTTTTGTTGTACACTGTTTCGGAAACAAAACGGATATTTGCATAAATTGAAACATTTCGTAATTTATATCACATTATTTGTCTTTTTGTCATATTATAAAAGCGGAGGTGAAAATATATGATTAATACAAATTGCTATTGCAAAATCAACTGCACAAGCATCGCCGTAATTGCAAGTATCGTTATAGGTATACTTGCGGCAATCTTTCGCTTTACGGCAATCGTAACAATAACTTCCGCGTTTTTGTGGGTATTGTTCGGTATCGCTATCGGGTTTTTAGGTATAACGCTTTTAACTTCTGCCGCCTTTTCATCCGGCGAAAACAGTTGCTGCACAAATCTTTGCACATGCTTAGCAGGTATTTTGGGAACTATCTTAACATCGGTCATTCTCCTGGGCATAACATTTGCGGAGGCAAGTGTGCTTGGAGCAATTATAACCGGTTTTTTACTGTTCTTCTTCTCGCTTGTAATCATAAGCTCAATCTGTCTTATCAGATGCAGATATAGCTGCAACTAATTGATTTGGGCATGCCTCAATGTGCTTTTATTTAAGCATTGCGGCATGCCCCGTTTTTTATGTCTTACGGAAAAACAATTAAAATGAGTATACGTTTCCCTTGATGCAACTTACAAAATCGAATCTATAAACTGCTTTGCCGCACGTGCCGAACGTCCGCCACGCTCAAGCGCAAACCGTTCCGCAAGAAGGTCAATTTGACTTTCCGGCATCTGTATGCCGTTTTCCTCCGCCATATGATGCACAATATGCAAAAATGTATCCTTACCGGGCTTTTCAAAGGTGATGTGTATACCGAAACGGTTCGACAGCGACATCATCTCCTGCAGAGTGTCATTGACGTGAATTTCATCACCTTCGCGGTCGGAAAAGCGTTCCTTGACGATATGTGTGCGGTTGCTTGTGGCATACACGACAACATTTTTCGATTTTGCAGACACAGACCCTTCAAGCACCGCTTTAAGTGCGTTAAAATTATCGTCATCCTTAAGGAAAGAAAGGTCGTCGATAAAGAGGATAAATTTAAGCGGATTGTCAGACAGCGTCTCCAACAGATGCGAAATTGAGTGTAACTGGTCTTTTCTTACCTCTATGATACGCAGTCCCTGTTCAAAAAACGCATTCGCCACAGCCTTCACCGAAGACGATTTGCCCGTGCCGGCATCGCCCGTCAGCAGAATATTTGCGGCGGGCTTGTTGTTTAGCAAATCTTTTGTGTTGTCTATGATTATACCGCGTTCACGCTCATAGTCCACCAGCTCGGAAAGCTGAATTGTATCGGGCGTTTTTACGGGAGTAATATTGCCGTTTGCGTCGAGACAAAAGCTGCCGTTTTGGGCATAGATGCCATAGCCGTACTTTGATATATTTTCAATTCTGTGATAATAATTTGCTTTAATTTCTGTCTTTTCCGACACAAAACGCGGCAGAAAACCGTCATACGAAAGGACGCCGCAAAGTCTTTCAAACGTTAAATCGGCAATATCCTGCAATATTGACAGCTCATTATCCAAGGCGTCTTTCATATAAAATTCAGGCTCAACGCCCCTTCCGACGGTGCAAACATACACGTTTTCGCTGTCGGAGCAAAGCTTTTTAACATACAGGCTTATATTGCCGCCGTTCGCCTTATATAACGCTCCCACAAAGTCTGCATATGCGGATACGGAAGGTTTTTCTATATATCCGCAGAGACGGCTTATAACGTCATCGGCTAAAAAATCCCTGAAAATGCAAAGCGTGTCCAAACGCTCTTTCAGTCTGTTCAATGTGTCCATATCGGTTAATTATGCCTCCTGTAAACTATCCTTTTTGGGATTATTGTATCACACACAGGCAAAAACATCAAGCAGAGAAATAGCCGTCATACGGCGGCATGCCCCCGTTATTATTGACAATACCGGACATAAATGTTATATTATGTATTGAAAATATCCGAAAAAACAAACCGGGAGATTTTAAAATGCTTGATTTAACAAAGCCGTCCGTCATAAAAGACCTTATGCAAACCTTTGACACAAATTTTTCAAAGGGGCTTGGGCAGAATTTTCTTATAAATCCGGCTGTTTTAGACAGCATCGCCGAAGCGGCAGAGTGCGACGGAGAAGGCGTTATAGAGGTGGGCCCCGGTATAGGCGTGCTGACCGCTCAGCTTGCACAAAGAGCAAAGAAAGTTGTCAGCGTGGAAATCGACAGCCGTTTGATAGACATTTTAAATCACACTTTAGCCGATTTTGACAACGTAAAAATCGTAAACGACGATATATTAAAGCTTAACCTGCCAAAACTTATACAGGACGAGTTTGACGCATCTTTGCCGGTAAGCGTCGCGGCAAACCTGCCTTATTACATAACAACGCCTATCCTGACAATGCTTTTGGAAAGCGGAATTCCTTTTAAAAACATTGTTATAATGGTGCAAAAAGAGGTGGGTATGCGTATATGTGCATCGCCCGGGGGCAAGGACTACGGTGCGTTGACGGTGCTGTGCAATTTTTATTCAGAGCCCGAAATTGTAACGCACGTGCCTGCAGGCAACTTTATGCCCGCACCAAAGGTTGATTCTGTGGTTGTGAAGCTGAAAATGCGTAAGGAAAGTCCTGTGCTGCTGAACGACACAAAATTGTTCTTCACTGTTGTAAAAGCGGCGTTTGCACAACGGCGTAAAACTTTGGAAAATTGTCTGGCAAACTTTCCGGGTCTGAACCTTTCCAAGCAAGACGCTCACAGCCTTCTTTTAAAAGCCGGCATAGAACCCGGTATACGCGGAGAACGTCTTTCAATAAACGAATTTGCGGCTATTGCCAATCTGATTTAAGGATTTTTTTGTATGATTTACGAAATATCAAGCACACAAAACAAAACCTACAAGCACATTAAAAGCTTGCAGCTTAAAAAAAACCGCCTGCTAAACAACGAATTTGTGGCAGAGGGCATAAAAAGCACCGACGAGGCTGTTTCTCATTGTGCAAACGTCAAGTTTGTTGCCGTTAGCGAGCAGTTTTTCAACAGCGACGGTTTCAGCAAGCTGCAAATCGGAAATGTGGATGTGTATGTGGTTAAAGACGCTGTTTTTGACGGCTTATGCTTAACCAAAACACCGCAGGGAATACTGTCGGTTATAGAAACGCGTTATGCCGATGCGGATTTTTCACAAGCGACGCTGTGTGTATACTGCGACGGTGTGAATGACCCCGGCAACCTCGGCACTATCATACGTACGTCAAATGCGGCGGGGGTGGATAAGATAATACTGTCGCCGAACTGTGTGGAGCTGTACAGCCCGAAAACGGTGCGTTCGGCTATGGGTGCTCTGTTTCATGCCGACGTGTTAAACGGCAATATCGAAACATTGCAAAAATTGCAAAAAAGCGGATTCAATATTGTAACCGGTGCGTTACGCACCGAAAGCAAAAGTTATACAAACATAGATATGACGCAAAAAACCGTCATAGTTGTCGGTAACGAGGCAAACGGCGTAAGCGATGAGGTTATTGATATGTCGGACGAGCTGGCTATCATACCTATGCGTGAAAGTGCCGAATCGTTAAACGTTGCCGTTGCGGCGTCTGTGCTGATATACGAAGCCGTACGGCAAAGAAGCAATTAATTTTTTATTCGATGCAAACGCAGGGGAAATGTGTTATGAAAAAAATCATTCTTTGGGTTTTAGTCGGTGTTTTGGCGGTGTGCGTGTGTGTGTTCGGCTCAATTGCAGTTGACGACGCGATAAACGGCAATGTTAAAGGCGACGCCGTATCGCTTGACATAAAACCCGGCACAAGTGCAAAAGCCATATCAACTCTTCTGAAAAACAACAATGTAATAAAATTCAAATTCGCATTTGAAGCAGTTGCAAAGCTTGGCGGATACGACAAAAATTACAAATTCGGTGCCATAACTGTAGAAAAGGGCATGGGTTACAAAGAGATAGCATCTCTGCTCACCGAACCTAACCGTGATGCCGGATTGAAGATAACCATACCCGAAGGCTTTGAGTTCCGTCAGATAGCACAGCGTCTTGCAGACGCAGGACTGGTGGATATTGACGTGTTCTATGCCGAGGCAAAAAAGTCAAACTTTGACTATAAATTTCTCTCCGACATACCCGTGCGTGAAAACGAACTGGAAGGCTATCTTTATCCCGACACATATTTTTTGAACGACAATATGTCCGAGCATGACATTCTTAACCTTATGCTTAAAACCTTTGACATAAAATTTAAAGAAGAATACTACACACGTGCATCAGAGCTTGGCATGAGCGTGGATGAAATTGTTACCCTTGCGTCTATTATAGAACGCGAAACGTCAAACGACGATGAGCGTGCAATGGTATCCGGCGTGTTCCACAACCGTCTGAAAAGCACCACAATGCCGTATCTGCAATCGTGTGCTACGGTAGAGTATCTGCTAAAAGAACGCAAAAGTGTGCTGTCTGTTAAAGACACAAAGATAGACTCCCCGTATAACACCTATAAATACAAAGGTCTGCCAATCGGACCTATAGCGTCGCCAAGCATAGACTCTGTTGAAGCGGCACTCTACCCTCAGGAACATGAGTACCTGTTTTTCACACTGGGAAAGGACGGCAAGCACGTGTTTTCCAAAACATATGAGGAGCATTTAGCCGCTACAAAAGAAGCAAGAAAGTAATAAAGGAATAAAAATTATGGAATACAATCGCGGAGATGTAACACATCAATATATAGCAAATTACATACAAAAAGTGCTTGCTCCGTCGCAAGGACTGCTTGCGGAGCTTGAGGAGTACGCACAGAAGGAGTTTGTGCCTATAATACACAAAGAAACGGCGGCGTTTCTGCGTGTGTGGCTGTCTGTGCAGAAGCCGCTTAACATTTTGGAAGTCGGCACAGCCATAGGCTATTCGGCAATACTGTTTGCTCAATCTACCGACGCACACATCATCACCTTGGAAAAAGAAGCTGCTGTGGCAGAAATTGCACGCGAAAACATCAAAAAAGCATATCTTGACGATCGCATCAGCGTTGTGAATGCCGAGGCGGGCGAGTATCTTGCCGCCTGCAAGGACGAAGACAAATTTGACGTCATATTCCTTGACGGCCCAAAAAGTCATTATGTACACTACCTGCACGACTGCGTGCGTCTTTGCAAAAACGGCGGCGTACTCATAGCCGACAATATTTTGTATAAGGGCAGGGTTGCCGACGGCGGCGAAGTGAAGCACGGCTCGCTTACGATAGTGCGGCATCTGCGTGAATTTTTAGAGGTTATTTGCCGGCATAAAAATTTTGATTCATGCATCATACCGATAGGCGACGGTATAAGCATAAGCAGGATAATTAAATGATCAGAAAAACAAAAAAGGACAGATAATTATGAAAAAACCGGAATTGCTTGCTCCGGCAGGCAGCTTATCAAAATTAAAAATAGCTTGCATATACGGTGCCGATGCCGTGTATGTGGGATATGAGGATTTCAGTTTAAGAACAGCCGCCGACAATTTCACCGTTGACGAGCTTAAAGAGGGTGTGGAATTTGCACATAAGCTTAACAAGCGTGTGTATTTAACTTCCAACATCATTCCGCACAACGACGATATTGATCAGTTTGAAAAATTCATTAAAGTTATAGAAACAATCCCGTTTGACGGCATTATAATAGCGGATCTGGGCATGTTTTCGCTGGTACACAACGCATTGCCCAACCTGCCGATACACATAAGCACACAAGCAAACAACGTCAACTACGCAACCGTTTCCATGTGGCATTCACTCGGTGCGTCCCGCATTGTGCTGGCACGTGAGCTCAGCTTTGCCGAAATTGCCGATATACGCCGCCGTGTGCCGCAGGATATGCAGCTTGAAATATTCGTCCACGGTGCAATGTGTGTGTCATATTCCGGCAGATGCCTGTTGAGTGCGTATATGGCAGGCAGAGACGCAAACAAAGGTGCCTGTGCACATCCGTGCAGATGGAAATACTACCTTATGGAGGAAAAGCGTCCGGGCGAATATATGCCGGTGTTTGAAAACGAACACGGTGCGTTTATATACAATTCAAAGGATTTGTGTATGATAGAACACATTAAAGAGCTTATGCTCTCCGGTGTGGACAGTTTTAAAATAGAAGGCAGAGTCAAAACCGAATATTACGTTGCAAACGTGGTTAAAACATACCGTCAGGAAATAGACAGATACCTGGACAATCCGGAAAAATATCAATTTGATCCTTCTGCTTTGGACGAGCTGGAAAAGGTTAGCCACCGACGCTATTGTACGGGCTTCTTTCTCGGCAAGCCGGACGAAAATTCGCAGGTGTACGAAAACAGCTCATATATCAGAACGTATGACGTTGTGGGCATAGTAACAGACTACGACAAAACATCTAAAACCGTTACGCTGTCGCAACGCAACAAATTCAGCGTCGGCGATGAATTGGAAATAATTCAGCCAAAGGGATCATTTTTAACCTACACCGTCAGAGAAATGTTTGACGAAAACGGTTTAAGCATCAATTCCGCACCGCATGCGGCAATGACAGTCAAACTGCCGTTTGACACCGAGCTTTGCAAGGATGCTATCCTCAGAAAAAAACGGGACACGGAATAAAACAACGATTAATTCTCGTAGGGGCGATTTGTAAATCGCCCGTTTTTTTCGGCAATCGCTATCAAGGTGGATATTTCAGGGATTCCCCTTAATGGGAAAGCTGTCGCACTGTGCTAGACTGATGAGGTGTTTGGTTTAATTCATTATTATGCTTACCTTTTTCCACCTCATCATTAAATAGGGAATTGTAGGGGACGGCCTCCCGGACGTCCCGTTAATTCGGGCTGTCGAGGACGCCAGCCCCTACATGTTCTGCATTAATCAGTGTTTACTTGAAGGGGGGAGCCTCGTAATAGCCGTCTTGATAACGATTGCCGAAAGATCGGGACATTCATGAATGTCCCCTACAGTAAATGATGTTGCTATTGCAATAAATAATATCGGGAGGGCACAGACGCCCTCCCCTACAAAAATATAATTAATAATGTAAATAATACGGCTATCGCCGTTACACCTCATCAGTCTCGCTCCGCTCGACAGCTTCCCCTTGAGGGGAAGCCTTGTTTTTTGAGCCTCCTCCTTGAGGGGAAGGTGTCATTCGACGGATTCAGCCGGAGAATGACGAATGAGGTGTCTGTATGGCACTAATGATGTTCTTCAGCAGTCTGAAACGAGGTTGGAGTTTAAAACCCCAACCTCGTTGTTTCTATTCTGTATTTTCAGATTCCAGCTTGTCCCAAAGTGTATACAATTCCTCCAGCTTTGATTCAAGCTCCGCCACAGCGGTTGTGATTTCGGTCGCCTTTATGTAGTCGCTTGCGACATCATCATCAAGAAGTCTCTCGTTCAACCGGCTTATTTCCCGCTCCGTATCCTCTATCTCCGTCTGAGTGCGTGCAATAAGCGTCTGACGTTTTCGTCTTTCCGATTCCATACGCTTTTTATCCATGTAATCTTCTTTTGACGACTTTATTTCCACGCTTTTTTGCTCGACCTTGTCGGCAACAGTGCGTTTTTCGGTAAAATAATCATAATTACCAAGATAACTTTGCGCTCCGCTTTGCGTCATGTATATCACACGTGATGCTATCTTATTGATGAAGTATCTGTCATGCGACACTATAAACAGCGTGCCGTCATAGAGCATGAGGGCATTTTCCAAAGCCTCGCGTGAGGATATATCCAGATGGTTTGTCGGTTCGTCCAGCAAAAGCAGATTCGCCCCCGACAGCATCAGCTTCACCAGCGATACCTTTGCTTTCTCGCCGCCGCTGAGCATTGATATCGGCTTAAACACATCGTCGCCGACAAACAAAAACGCCGCCAGTGCGTTACGTATCTGCGTTATGCCCAGCTTCGGATATGCGTCGAACACCTCGTCCAACACGGTTTTGCTGTTATCCAGACTCTCCTGCGTCTGGTCGTAATAGCCTATCTGTATGTTCGAGCCTATCTTAAAGCTGCCGCTATCGGCATTGAGCGTATCGGTTAAAATTTTGAACAAAGTTGTTTTGCCGCATCCGTTATCGCCCAAAAGAAAGAGACGTTCGCCCTTTTTCAGATGAAACGAAAAACTTTCAAACAGCTTTTTGCCGTCAAACGCTTTGGCAAGGTTTTCACATATAATAACGTCGTTGCCTCCGCCCGGTTTAACACTGAATTTAAAGTCTATTCCCACAGGCGTTTCAGCCGGCTTATTAAGCGTCTGCTCCAGCTTATCTATCACCTTTTGCTTGCTCTGTGCGGTTTTTATGTTCTTTTCCCTGTTCCAGCGTTTTTGCTGCTCAACAATACCCTCTAAACGTTTTATTTCTCTCTGCGTGTTTTCATACTCGCGGCGTTTGGTCTCCTGTGATTCCTCTTTTAACGCAAGATACCTTGTGTATCCGCCTTTATACACAGTAAACGCTTTGTTTTCCAGTTCAAAGGTTTTTCCTGTTACCTTGTCCAAAAAGTATCTGTCGTGCGATATTATCACGAACGCTTTATTGTAGCTTTGCAGAAAGTTTTCAAGCCACTCCACCGACGCTATGTCTAAGTGGTTGGTAGGCTCGTCCAGCAAAAGCAGATTTGCTCTGCCCAAAAGTATCTTGCAAAGCGATACACGTGTTTTTTGTCCGCCGCTTAAGCTGTCATAATCCATGTACAGCTCGTTTTGCGAAAACCCAAGCCCCATCAATGCCGATTTTACGCGGCTTTTATATGTCAGTCCGCCGTCATTTTGAAATTTTTCGGTAAGTGCCTGTTGCTGTGCTATCAGCCTGTCTCTGTCGTCAGGCGATGCATCTATCCTGCGTGAAAGCTCTTCAAGCTCTTTTTCGGCTTCTAAAAGATGCTCACAGCTTGTCAACGCCTCGTCAAACACCGTCCTGCCTGTTTTTAGGTCGTTATGCTGCTGCATATAACCTATCACAGTATCCTTATGCATAAACATCTCTCCGCCGTCCGAATCCATTTGTCCGAGCAAAATTTTAAACAGAGTTGTTTTGCCGGCACCGTTCACTCCAACGAAGCCTATCTTATCTTTTTCTTCTATATTAAAGGACACGTCCTCAAATAACGTGTCTGTGCCAAAAGATTTTTTCACTTTTGACAGACTCAGTAAAACCATCTTCCCAAACCAACCTTAGTTAAATTTTAACCGCCGTATGTGTTACGCATCGCCGACGTTTTTCGTTAATCAACGGCATATCTTATTCACAAGCCACTATCCCCGGTTCTGCCGTTATCTGTGTTTTGCCCCCAAGCATACCCTCTATCAGCACCAAATTGGCGTTTTTATCCCTTGCCGGATACACAAACTTCATCCGCTTAGGCTCTATACCGTGCGTTCGCATACAGCAGATTATATCCGCAAGACGCGACGGACGATGCACCATAAACATCCGTCCGCCAAAACGCAAAAGCTTCTTTGCACAAATTATAATGTCCTCTAAATTACAGCTTATCTCATGCCGTGCAACGGCTTTTGTGTCGGCAGGATTTATCAGTCCGCCGCCGACTGCCATGTACGGCGGATTGCAGGTAAGTGCGTCAAACGACGCATGCCCGAACACCGACGGTGCGTCCTTTAAGTTGCCGCATATTATCTCTATCTTATCCGTAAGACCGTTATACTCTGCGTTACGCTGTGCAAGCGACGCCACCTCAGGCTGTATCTCCACTCCGCATATACGCTCCGCTTTTGTCTTTGCACTTAACAAAACCGGAATTACGCCGTTACCCGTGCACAAATCAATGATGCTTTTGTCGCCCATAGTCATGCCTTCGGCGGCAAAATCGCTCAGGAACACAGCGTCCACCCCAAAGCAGAAGCCCTTTGTGTTTTGTATC
This sequence comes from uncultured Clostridia bacterium, assembly GCA_905233855.1. GTDB lineage: Bacteria > Bacillota > Clostridia > UBA1381 > CAJOGA01 > CAJOGA01. The sequence continues at coordinate 8,933 of CAJOGA010000048.1, read as the reverse complement.
AGCTTTAAATTATTCAGTTGAAGATCGTCCAAACGTTCATTTTCAAGCAAAAAAGCGTCCATGTGCATCTCCGTTTTTAAAGTGTTATCGTTTCAACGCCTGCGAATGCTTCGTCTATCAAACGGTTCTTTTCAAGCAGGCTTTCGGATTTTAATATGTTTTCAAGCTTTGGCTTTGTTGTAGGATGCTTTGGCGTGAATACCGTACAGCAATCCTCGTAAGGCAATATTGATGTTTCAAATGTGCCAATCCTGCGCGATATTACCACTATCTCGTCTTTATCCATGCCTATGAGCGGACGGAATACCGGCATGTCCACCGCGGAGTTTGTAACATGCAATGCCGGCATTGTCTGGCTTGCCACCTGACCTAAGCTTTCGCCTGTTATAAGTGCCTGGGATTTGTTTTGTCTTGCTATTTTTTCCGATATTTTCATCATAAATCTACGCATAAGAAGGGTAGAATGTTCTTCGGGACATTTATCCCTTATCTCAAGCTGTATATCGGTAAAAGGCACAATGTGTAATTTCATGCCTGAAGTGTACTGCGAAAGTATTTTTGCAAGGTCTATCACCTTTTCCTTTGCACGTTCGCTCGTATACGGATAACTGAAAAAGTTGATTGCCTCAAGCTCCACGCCGCGTTTCGCCATCATATACCCCGCAACGGGTGAATCTATGCCGCCGGACAGCAACAGACTTGCTTTACCGCCGCTGCCTATAGGTAATCCGCCCTGACCTTTTATTTTTGTATGGTACACATATGCACCGAAATCACGTACTTCAACCTTAACCAGCACCTGCGGATTTATAACGTCTACCGTTAAGTCCTTCACGTTATCGTGAAGATAGCCGCCCACCTCCAGACATATCTGCGGCGAATTTAAAGCAAACCGTTTGTCGGAACGCTTCGCCTCCACCTTAAAGCTCTTGCCCTCCAATGCCTTTGAACAATAAGCAAGTGCGACGGCTTTTATATCTTCTATATCCTTTTTTGCAACAGCCGCACGCGTTACCGACACTATACCGAAAATTTTGGTGAGACGGTCGGTTATAATATCGGTGTCCGATATATTCTCCGGTGTTATGTATATTGTTGCCTGTGCTATTTCTATGTCGGCTTTTGCAACGTTTTTCAGTGCGTTACGAATGTTATTTATCAAAAGACGCTCAAAGATCGGTCTGTTCAATCCTTTTAGTATGATCTCGCCGTATTTTACCAATATTATTTCCTTTTGCATATATATCGTCCCTTCAAATCGTGTTATTTACGTGTGTATTTGCGTATCAGGCTCACCTGCTCGGCAAGTGTGTCGACGGTATACGCTATTTCGTCAAGAGTGTTTTCGTGCGAAAAGCTGAAACGCAAAGCACTGTCTATACCGTCATAGTTTAAACCCATAGCCGCCAACACGTGGCTTTTTCCGCTTTTATGCGACGAACACGCCGAGCCGCTTGACACATATATCCCCTTGCTTTCCAAACTGTGCAGCAGTATCTCCGACCTCACGCCGAAGAATGACACATTACAGATGTAAGGCGATGCGTCGGAAGGCGAATTTATCTGCACTCTGTCCAGCCTTGAAAGTATGCCCCGACGCAATGCCGTATTCAGTTCGGATACATATGCGTGATGTTTTTCGCTTTCTTGTGCAAGACAGCTGACGGAACAGGCAAAAGCTGCCGTACCGGCTGTGTTTTCGGTGCCGGAACGCAGTCCGCCCTGATGGGCACCGCCATAGAGAAGCGGCTCAATCTTAACCTTATCGCCAATGTATAAAAGCCCGGTACCCTTAGGCGAATATATCTTATGCGAGCTTGCACTCAACAAGTCTATGCCCCATGCGTTAATGTCTATCGGTTCTTTGCCGAAGCTTTGTACTGCGTCTGTATGCAGAAGTGCATTCGGCGATTTTTTTCGCATTATGTCCTTAAGCAGATGCACAGGCTGCACTGTCCCTACTTCGTTATTGACGTGCATAACGCTTACCAGAACGGTATCGTCTCTCAATTTGCGGCAAAACTCGTCAATATCTATACTGCCGTTTTTATCCACGCTTAAAAAATCAACCTCATATCCGATACTTGCAAGATGTTTGCACGTTTCCAGCACCGACGGATGCTCAACCGCCGTGCTTATAATATGCTTCCCCCGACGGCAATTTGCTATGGCAGTTCCCGTAACAGCCATGTTATTCGATTCAGTGCCGCCGGACGTGAACAAAATGTTTTTCGGCTGCACGCCAAGCGTTTTGGCAAAGATGTTTTTTGCGTCTTTTATATGTTTTTCCGCCGCCATACCCATGTTGTGCAGCGATGATGCATTTGCATAAGCGTTGAGCGAAACATCGGCGAATACTTCCATCGCCTCTGCCGACGGTTTGGTTGAAGCCGCATTGTCAAGATAAATTTTATCAGGATAAATTTTATTCATAATAACCTCTGATTAAACAATGATTAATTTGTATTTTTTCTATAGAAACCGGCGATTCACAAATCGCCCCTACAATGTAGGTTTGTGGCGGCATTTTTGCACAACGACACATAGGTCGTTCCCTGCGAAACAGAGCCTTCTTATTGATAAAACACTGATTAATGCAGAACATGTAGAGGCTGGCGTCCTCGACAGCCCGAATCAACGGGACGTCCGGGAGGCCGTCCTCTACAATTCCCTGTTTAATTATCATTTACTCAAAGGGGAAGGCTTTTTTCGGGAGGGCACAGAGACCCTCCCCTACGGAATGTAAATTTATTATTGTAGGAAGACAATTTACCCGTCGTTTACAAAGAGCTGTTTGCGACTTTTCTAAGGCTTCCCCTTGAGGGGAAGCTGTCGAACTGTGTGAGACTGATGAGGTGTTTATATCATTTTTCTTCTTTACTTGCCGTTTTCCACCTCATCCACCGCAAGCGATCCCCCTTCCCCTCAAAAGGGGAAGGCTTTTTTCGGAATTGGCAGCTATTTCAGATAATCTATCTCCTGCAGTTGTTGCTGATCAGGCAAATCAAACAGCGTAGGCAGCTGGAAAACAGGATTCTCTCTCCATTGCCACATGCCCAAGCCGGTAGACGCATCGTACATCTCCCACGCAAGACCGCCTTCAAGCTCCGATGCAAAGTATGTGTCTCGCAGTTTGATTTGGTCTTTCGTCTTTGCGATGCCGTTTGTAAGCTCGTCCTCTGAAACGGCGGTTCGGGAATTGACCGTCATTTTATCATACACAAAATTATTCTGAAGCACAGTTCCCTCTGTGGCAGACGCACACACTCTGCCCAGTTTTACCGTTTCCGATGCCGATATATCCTTCATAGCAACACAGTTGGAGGCTATAAACCCTCCCTCGGACATACCCGTCAGTCCGCCGCCGCGGCTTACTCCACGTGCCGATATATATACGGTTCCGAATGTGTAGCAGTTAACCAAGTTACCCGTCATGTTATAGCCTATGATACCGCCTGCGTATTCCTTATATGCCCTTGCATTGATATTCACGCCTGCATAACAGTCCGACACCACGGAATTACTGTTAAGCCCCGTAATGCCGCCGATATATCCTGCCGATGAAGTGTCCTTCGGCGAATAATCGGATTTTATTTCACCCATGGCATAACACGCAATTATGCCTGCGTCTTCGTTCATGCCCGCTATGCCTCCGGCATAGTTTTTGCATGAGCTTGCACTTATGTTCACAGACGCAAAGCATCGCTGCAAAGCACCGTTTGCGTTAAAGCCCACAATACCGCCGGCGTTTGTGCCGGAAAAGTCGCTTGCGGGAGATATATCTGTTTTTGTTCTTGCCTGCGAATTAAGAATTATGCCCTCGTTATATCCGGCAATACCGCCGATATTTGAGTTGTCGGCAACAACGTTTATCCGCGATGTAACATCGGCATTATATATTAAACCGTAATTTACCGCCACAAGGCCGCCTATGTTATTGCCTGAATTTACGTCGGTAGACGAATTTATTCCTATATCAGCCTCAACGTTTCTTATTTTGCCGTAGTTCACGCCGGCAAGAGAACCCGTATACATTCCGCCGTCAATCGGATATACGGCGTCTACGTCCTGTCCGCCGGCAAGTGCGTATATCTTAAGGTCGCACACCAGCGCGTCTTCTTCAAGCTTTGTGAAAATGCCGCTATAGCCAAGAGACAGTCCGTCGGTTAAAGCCGTAATTTGGACGGTTTTGCCGTTGCCGTCAAATATACCGGAAAAGCCTTCGTCAAGCTCGTTTATGCCGTAACCTGCCAACGCCCCCGTTTTAACAGGCTCAAGCAGGATATTGTCAAGCAATATATACGTCCCTGCCATATTATTGTTTATCTGTTCAAATCCGGCATAAGACTGTATCGGTATGGGTGCGTAAAAGCCTTTGCCCTTTTCAAACTGCGGCACGGCACAGCCTATAGGCTTAGGCAAAAGATATGTGTCGGTTTCATCCGGCAACGAAAGCTCCCATTGTGCGTCAAAATCAAAGCCAAGTATATTTGAATAGAAGTTTTTATCCTTCATGGTGTTGAGCATGACGCTTAAGCCGTTATGCTTATCCGTTCCGTAGGTTGTGATTTCAAAAGTTGTTTTCGTTTCCGCCCATGCATAGTTATTGTAAAGACTGCCTTTTGTGTTGACGCAAATGCGTCCCCCGAACACTCCTGCCATATCCACAATATTACGCACGGCACTGACGCTGTTTTGTATGATTCCGCTGTTGCCTGCCGATAAACCGCCTGCATAAAAATCCGCTCTGACAGTATCGGCACAACATATAACATTGCTCAAAACGCCTGCGTTTGTGCCTGTTATGCCGCCGGCATAGTCCTTGGCATAGACATTCGCCGCACAAACGCAGTTTGTTATCTTTCCGTTATTTTCTCCGGCAATGCCGCCAACTCCGCCGTTTGCACTCACATTGCCGCTGACCATACAATTTTCTATAATGCCTGTGGCTGTCAATTCTCCGCATAAAGCACCGACTGTTCGGTCTGCCGTTATTTCGACATTGTCCATACACAAATTTTTCACCGTGCCGCGAATCCTGCAGAACATTCCCGCCGTCTTCTCTCCGATATAAAAATTCATATGGATTATTCTTTTGCCGTTACCGTCAAGCGTGCCGGAGAATGTGTCTTGCACAGGCACAAACGGCAATGTAACGGTTATATCGTTGCCCAGCACAAAGTTCTTGTCGGTAAAATACCGTATATTGCTCAGATGTTCCTCCGTTGTGATAACGTACGGGCTTTCTTCGCTGCCGTAGCCCGACGCAAACGCCATGGGTTTTTGATTTTCTATCTTAACAACATCCGTCGAACCGTATTGGTCTAAAGCAAAAACGTATATGTTATATTCCTTGCCCACATCCGCTTTTAATGCGGCAATAGCCAGTTCTCCGGCTTCGGCGGAGTATGTATAGGAGCTGTCTGACAGCATCTGCTGCCGCACAGATTCAAGGCTTCTTGTACGCAGAGATTTTTCCTCAAGCAGATAATACACCGTGCAGTCCCTGTTAAAGCGTACATACACATTTATATATCCGTACATGGTTGACGGCTGGGCACGCGGATAATTGCGGTAAAAGCTCAACGGTTCGTCCGGACGGACATAGCTGTTATTATCCGGCGGATTGGTTATTATACGGTCTATAATTGTTATTGCTTCAGCGTTGGAGATTGGGTTAAGCGGTCTGACAGTATTGTCCGCATACCCGGTTACATAACCGTTTTCCACAAGGGCAAGGGTGTCTTTCAACGCATACGGCGATATCAATGCCATATCGGAAAATGACATATGCTCGCCGGAACCGTCATAATACAAATTAAACGCACGCGCAAGCAGGACATATGCGTCCTGACGCGAGATTGGATGGTTAGGTTTGAATGAACCGTCCGGATACCCGGTTACTATTCCCTCGGTATACGCATACGCTATATATTTATAGTATGTATCGTCTTTTGAAACATCGTTAAAATCAGGTGCAAGTGTATTTGGTATATCGGCATTTTTTGCCGTAAGTATAAACTTAAGAAATTCACTGCGTGTGATGTTACGGTCGGGGCGGAAATCGTCGGTTTCTTCATTTATGAGTCCCGACTGTATCCACGCACGGATAGTGCCTGCCGCCCAGTGGTTTGCATAATCCGCGGCGGAAACGCCGGTTATGCCCGACATAAACACAGCAAGTACAACCATACACAACACCATACGATTAAGCTTGTTCAAAATATCACCACCTGTTAATAAATAGCAAATACTGTTTTTTATTATGTGCGGTAATCGCCGTTTATTTTAACGTAGTCATACGACAAATCACAGCCCCATGCATTTGCTTTTTCTTCGCCTTGGTTAAGATTAACGTCTATAACAATTTCGTCGCACTTTAATATTTTCAAAGCAAGGTCTTCGTCGCAACCCACGCCGGCACCGTTTCTGCATACGGCAATACGTCCGCCGTCGGATACAAGGTCAACGTCTGTAAGATTAATGTCTATCTCCGCTCCCGCATACCCTATGGCACACAGTATGCGTCCCCAGTTGGCGTCTTCGCCGAACATAGCCGTTTTCACAAGCGGCGAATTTATAATACTGTCGGCAATCATAAGCGCACTTTTTTTGCACGGTGCTCCGCTCACTCTGCACTCTATCAATTTTGTAGCTCCTTCACCGTCTTTGGCAAGCGTCCTTGCAAGCTGCGTGCATACCGCGTTCAGACATTCGGCGAACTGTGCGTATGCAGCTGTGCCCTCCTCTATTTTAACGCCGCTCATTCCGTTTGCCATGATAGCCAGCGTGTCGTTTGTGGAGGTGTCGCCGTCCACGCTCACACGGTTAAACGTTTGGTCTGCGGCAGATTTTATCAGCCCTTGCAGCACGTCCGGCTCAACAGAAGCGTCTGTGGTTATGAAGGATAACATGGTAGCCATATTCGGATTTATCATTCCGCTGCCCTTGGCAATACCGCCTATGCTTACGTCTTTGCCGTTTATCGACGCAACAGCGGCAAACTCCTTCGGCACAGTATCGGTTGTCATAATAGCCGCCTCGGCGTCCGGACTGCCGTTGTATGACAAGCTTTTCACCAAAGACGGCATGCCGTTTCTGATAGGTGTAATATCTATCGGCATACCTATAACGCCGGTTGACGCAACGATAACATCCTCTGCCGATATGCCCAAAGCATCCGCCGTAATGTTGCACATAGCCTGTGCCATTTCAATGCCGTTTGCGTTGCAGGTGTTTGCTATACCGCTGTTACACACTACCGCCGACGCTTTTCCGTTTTCAAGATTTTTCTTTGTAACATATATCGGCGCACCTTTAACCAGATTTGTTGTGTAAACAGCCGCCGCGTTGGCAGGACAATCGGACACTATAAGAGCAAGGTCCTTTTTTGTTTTTCCGGCACGTATTCCGCAATGTATGCCTGCGGCTCTGAACCCTTTTGCGGCACACACGCCGCCGGAGACAAATTTATACATAAAAAACATTCCTTTCGCAAAAATGTGATTATTTTAAAATTTATAATTATTTTTAAACATAAAAATCCATGATTACTTTACCACACTTGCAGTCCGTTGTCAATTGACGTGT
>CAJOGA010000048.1:0-1304 GCA_905233855.1 uncultured Clostridia bacterium | reverse complement strand
TTGTATAATTGGCATTTTTATACAATCAATACAAAAGGGGAATATATATTGCGAATCATCGTGTTTTCCGATACACATAAAAACATCAATAACTGCACACGTCTTTTGCAGAATATGCCGGGAGTGGATCTTGTTGTGCATCTCGGCGATTATGTCGGCGATGCGTATGATTTACAAATCCTGCATCCCTCGCTTAAATTCGAGATAGTGCGTGGGAACAATGATTTTGAACCTGTCAAAACCGAAAAACTTATAGATATGGCAGGCAAAAAAATACTGATTACCCACGGACATGTGCACGGCGTTAAAACAAACATTCAAAATCTAAAGGAATATGCCTCATCTGTCGGGGCGGATCTTGCTCTTTTCGGCCACACTCATTTACCGTATACCGACGACACATACCCCATGATGATGAACCCCGGTTTTTCCGGCTCATGTATGAATGCAACATACGGCGTGGTTGAAATAGAAGACGGTGTGTTAAAAACAGCGGTGTGCAGGTTTTATAAATAATAATAAATAAAAAAGGATTTAAAGGTTATGATATTAGTAATAGACGTTGGAAACACAAATATTGTGCTTGGCATATATGACGGCAAAAAGCTGGTTAAAAGCTGGCGTAAATCAACCGACCAGTCCAGCTCTGCCGACGAAATCGGAATGTTTATGGTTCAGCTGCTCAAATTTAACAACATAGATACATCGCAGATAAAAGATGTTATAATATCATCTGTTGTGCCGCCGGTTATGTACTCTCTGGAAAGAGGCATACAACGCTATCTCGGCATAACGCCTGTGGTTGTAGGCCCCGGCATAAAAACCGGAATAAACATAAAATACGACAATCCGAAAGAGGTTGGTGCCGACAGAATCGTTAATGCCGTTGCGGTCTTGGAAAATTACGGCGGTCCGGCTATTGTTATAGACTTCGGCACAGCCACCACGTTTTGTGCAATAAGTGCAAATTACGATTATCTTGGCGGCGTTATATGTCCGGGCATCAAAATATCTATGGACGCTTTGATAAGCCATACGGCAAAGCTTCCGAGAATAGAACTGTTGAAGCCGGATAAAATAATAGGCAAAAACACAATATCAAGTATGCAGTCCGGTCTTATATACGGCTATGTGGGTCAGGTGGACTATATTGTCAACCGCATAAAGGAGGAAATGGCTCTCGGCGACGACGTTAAAGTTATAGCCACCGGCGGCATGGCACGACTTATAAGCGAAGAATCAAAAACCATTCAAAGGGTGGACCATTATCTTACGCTGGAAGGATTGCGTATACTTTACGAAAA
>CAJOGA010000047.1 GCA_905233855.1 uncultured Clostridia bacterium | reverse complement strand
TAATCCTTCAGGATCGTCAACTCTTACTACCAAATTAACTTCTCTGTTGCTGGTAGCATCGTAACCGATAAGTGCATATCTATAACGACCGCCGTTAGCCAAGAATGAGTTAAAGTTTGCCGAACCTGCAGCAAAGCTTGATTTGATAGCCTTATTGCTGTACTGGTTCAAGTAACCTGTAACTGTGTCTCCACCTGCATTTTTATATTGGATTGCTTTAGTTCTAGGAACAGCTACTCCGCCTTCAAGCACATAATCAAAGAAAGGAACATTCATTTGACGTGCTATGCTTGTAAACGTCCAATCTTGATCATAACCGGTACCCCCCGCTGCATTGTTAGGCATTTTACCATCGTTGTTTCCAAGGAATGTTTGACCCTTGGTTGGTGTGTAGCCTGAATCAATCGTGGAGAATGCTACATCAAGTCTGTCGTCTTGTCTGTCGCTATAACTAAATTCTTTACCGGTACTGTCAATTCTTCTCTTAAGCGGGAAGATAATTTCATCAATCTCACGGTCATAATTTACTTTGAAGGTGATCATTCTGTTTGAAGCATACGTTGTATTATCATCTACGTAATAGGTTTCACCATCAATTTCTATTATTTTAGCCTTAGCAGCAGCGGTGCCGCTTGACGCAATGTTATAGTCGCCATCACCACCATTGATGTTTACGCCGTTTGCACCGGTTGTGAACAATACTTGATCAAAGAAGTCTTCTGAATCAACATTCACAAAGTTATCTGATGTAGGCATCATAACCTTAACAGTACCAGCAAGAGGATATTCCTTCAATTTGCCCTCTTCTGTGAACAGAGTCATGGTAGGAATCTTACCATATTCATCAGAATCATTGCCTGCGTCAACTATCCATGCATATCTGTGATCTACAGGTACAAATCCGTCTCCTCCGAAATCGCCGTCATCTTCATCGCGTCTGTATCCGTCAAATTCAGAGAAATCAAGTACCAATATACCGGAAGCCAGAACTTGTTTTTCTTCTATGAATAGCAATGTTAAACCTTCTTCAAGAAGATCTGCAGTTTCAAGCTCTTTTACGGTTCCAGGATTTGACATATCCATGCTTATAACCTTGGTTCCGTAAGGAACTTTAAGAGTTTTAGCCTTTGTAACATTTGTAGCTTTAACCTTTAATTCATAGTTAGAACCTGTATCTTCAACTTCGTTCATTCTTGTAAACCAGTAAGCTCTTCTTGAGTTGGAGTCTGTACCGGTCATCAATGTCTTACCGTTAAGAACATAGTCGCCCATTTCAGTAGCTGTTTCATATTCATCCTGTGTGAATATCTTTTGAGCTTTTATAACTTCCTCAATATTAAGGATTCTGCATATTACGCTCTTTGTATCACCACTTGAATATACCACCAAAACGTCGCCGGTGTTGATGTAATCATCAAGTGTAGAGTTTTCGAACGATGTTGTCCACAAATATTTAGAGTTTCCGGCTACGCCATCGTCATCCGGGTAAGAACCTAAGTTTTCACCGTCCTGGCTCTCATAAAGTACGCAAGTATCAGCTGTTGTAAAGCTTGACTTGAAGCCATACAAATCTTTACCGCTTATAGTGTATACAGGATTATCTTCACTGTTTACACCCTTCTTGATCTTTTCAACTATAACGGTTGTTATTCCTCCGCTGTTAGGATCTGTTTTGATTGCTTCGCTGAATACATCGCCATCAGGGTCAATTCTTACAACCATGTTACATTCTATATTCTTTGTAGCATCATAACCGATAAGTGTGAATAATTGACGTCCGCTTGACGGCATGATATCGCTGAAGTTTGCAGCACTGGTTTTGAAGCCGCCTTTATTAACGGAAACATCACTGTATTGGTTGATTTTTGCTGTAATAGTTGTTCCGTTTGACTTCTTGCATTCCAAAGTCTTTGTCTTAGGAATTGCATTGCCTTTTCCGTCTTCTTCATATTCAAAATATGGTATTCTCATCTGTACGCCGCTTGTTGTGAATGACCATTGCTGATTATATTTTGCAGCGTCGCCGTTTGAACTGTTGTTAGGGAAGTAACCGCTTGTGTTACCTATAACAGACTGACCGTTACCTGTCCAGCCGGAGTCGATGGTTGTAAATGCAACATCAAGTCTGTCTGCCTGTCTTGCATTATATTCTATATCATCATCTACAATTCTTCTCTTGAGAGGGAATATGATTTCTTTGATATTATCATTTTCCAACTTGAAGGTGATCATTCTGTTTGAAGCGTATGTTGTGTTATCGTTAACAAGGTATGTGTTAGAACCAACCATTATGGTCTTTCTTGCCTTGCTATCACCAACACCCAGGTTAACATCAGCGTTACCGCCATTGATGTTTACACCGTCACTTCCTTCTGTGAATAACACATCGCCGAAGAAGTACTCAGCATCAACAGTTATAAAATCATCTTCTGTAGGCATCATAACCTTAACCTTTTTGTCAAGATGATATATCAACATTTTGCCATCCTGAGTGAACAACTTCAAAGCAGGTTGTGTTTCGAAGCCTGTACTTGTTGGCGAATATGCGTCAACTATCCAAGCATATTTATGACCTTCAGGCAAGAACTTGTTTGAACCTGTTTTGCTTCCAACTTCAAAATATGCAATTTTGTTATCTGATGTCATGTAGAAATCACCGGTTGAACCGATCTTCATTGTACTGAAGTTAGACATATCCAAAACTTTATAATCTTTGCCGTCTATAGTTATTTCTTTCTTACCGTTAGTAGTTGTTGTAGCTTCGATTTCACCGTTTACTTTGTTTGATACGACATCAATTGTTACAACTTTGTCTTTATCGCCCAATGTTGTTGCAATTGTTACAACGTTGAACTTTTTGATGTCTTTATAAGTAGCCGCTTTACCATCTTTTGTTATATTATAAGTTACATCATCATCATTAATACTGAATGTCTTTGTATCAAGAGTATCAGTTTTTAATGTTGTCAATTTTGACGACGATACTGTGCTTACAACATAAACATCATAATCTGTGATGAATATTCTGTTGATAGAATCTAATGTTTGATTATTTGTGTCATAGAATACAACCGAACCAAACTCAGGTGTTAACAAATCTTCTATGTCTGCAAAGTTAGGCACTACTTTAGTGCTCGGATTGTTAACATAGTATGCATAATCGTCCGGAGTGAATTCGTTGCCGTTATAGTATATTTTTGCATTTTCGATTTTTGCTGTTTTTGTTTTTGACGAACCTTCCGGATAATACGTCAACGTAGCACTAACTTCAGCTGTATCACGATCGAATTTGATAGAGCTGTATTGTATGTCGTCAACAGGAACGCTCAAAGAAGATATGGATGTTTTCAGTTCAACATGAACCAATTCACGTTCGCCTGTAACATCGTCTTCTGAATAATAGAAGGTTACCATTGTTCCAAGAAAATCTTTTACATCGGAAGCCTTACCTTTGAGGTAAACGTCGCCTTCTATATCAACTTCATTTTCTTTAAGTGTAATACCGGCATCGATTCTGTCAGTGTATACACCTCTTACTTTACCGTCGCCTTTGTAAACGTCAAGTTTTTCGGTTAAAAGGGTTTCGCCTTTATTTACATCGTACTTGTTTCCGTTTTTAGTACGTATATCTATGTTCAATGCATTATAGATGAGCTTAGCAACTGTAGATCTTGGAGCTTCTGCTTTATTATTCATAACCGCATTTTTTGTAACACCAAGTTCGTTAGCTTCAGCCACATAACCCAAAGGATAACCGCCAAGGTCTTGTGCCAAATCTTCATAACCCAAAGTACATACGATCATTTTAACTGCTTGTTCGTATGTAACCGGATCATCAGGATGGAAAGTTCCGTCTCCCATACCGTTTATCATACCGCTGCCGCTGGCAATCTGGATTACACCTGCTGCCCAATGGCTTTCCAAAACATCATCAAACACTTTATTATAAGGAACTGCATCAGCAGCTGCTTGTAAGTTTTGTGCTCTCAACAAAACTGCAGCCATCTCTGAACGTTTGATGCTGTCGTCAGGACGCATTGCACCGGTATCATCGCCCTGGAAAATGCCCAATCTCATAAGAAACGTTATGGCTTTTTCATAAAAGGCATCTGTTGTTTCCGTTGCCGTTTCTGTTGTTGTCTCCTCTGCTGATACAAAAGAAACAGCTGAGAACATGCTAAACAGCATTGTTATTACTAACAAAATTGCTGATAGCTTAGCAAATTTCTTTTTCATGTATAAAACCTCCACCATAAAAATTTTATTAATAAGCCAATTTTCTTTAACCTATTAACATATTTATTTGTGCAAAACACTCCTTGATTATATATAATGCCACACAAGTTGTCAATAAAAAAATGCATTTTTATCAACCGTAAACAATACATATAATAAAAGTGAACGCACAAACACTTATACATTTGTCATTATACAATACATATATCCATATTGCAAGTAGTAATATTTTACATTTTTATTTCATTAACAATTCAGAAATTTAACGTCTTTCGCCTCATGCTGACGCTTATCACAAGGCCTATTGCGATCATATATGTCAACACAGCTGTCCCGCCGTAGCTGAAAAACGGGAGCGGTATACCTGTTACGGGCATAAGTCCTATGCACATACCTATATTTTCAAATGTATGGAATATAAACATTCCCGCAACTCCGGCACACACATATGACCCGAAATCCGTCCTTGAAGTGCGTGATATATATATCACACGCAATATTATTATTATAAGACAAAGCAACACCGCAACCGCACCGATAAATCCCCATTCTTCTGCTATTGTGCCGTAGATAAAGTCGGTATGCTTTGTGGGCAGATAACCCATTTGATTTTGTGTGCCCTGCATATACCCCTTGCCGAACAGCTGTCCCGAACCAACCGCAATTTTGGATTGTATTACATTGTACCCTTTATTGAGCGGATCGGACTCCGGATTTAAAAATACTTTTATTCTGTCCTGTTGGTACGGTTTCAGCAAAAAGAAATAGGCAAGCGGAGCCGACACGGCTATCATTACAACAAAACTTATGATGTATTTATATGAAAGTCCTGCAACGAAAAGTATGAACAAGGCAATAAATGCAAACACCATTGCACTGCCCGCATCCGGCTGCAAAAGGATAAGACCTATCAGCAGACCGGCATGTGCCAGCAGAAGCAGCAAAGTAAAAAAATTGTTTATATTTTCTTTTGCTTTTTGGACATGCTTGGAAAATGTTATTATAAAAGCTATTTTAACAAATTCCGCAGGCTGAACACCGAAAGACGAGGTTATTCTGATCCAGCTGCGCGCACCCCACTGACCTTCGTTGCTGCCCGTACCGATACCCGGTATAAGAACCAATATCAGCAGCAGGACACTTACCGCATATATATACACGCTCCAGTTCCCTATCTGCTCATAGTCATACAATGCAATAATCAGCATAGCGACAAACCCTACCGCCACCGCAGCAGACTGTACTATCACTTTGGACGTGCCTATGCTTTTTGTCGCACTGTATATCATTACAATTCCGACAATAGCAACCAACATTGTAAGTGATGCCAGAAAATAGTCAAAGCCTTTGAATGTATCTTTTAAATTTTTAAAAAAATTGTTGAACATACGTCATTACTCCGCAAAAGATTCTTATTTAATTTTTGCAACAAAACGGCTTTATATCCATAAATAGTTATTGAAGATAAAAAAATCAATCCTTTCTGGATTGATAACGTTTTGACGAAGGTTTTTAAACTTATTACGTTTGACGATGCCAATATATCATATTACTGTAAAATTGTCAAGCATGGCATCTATGCAGCTATCCGAATAATCGGAAACACGCAAAAACATCAGATGACTTTTTCTAATGTCTGTAATTTATCAAAATTTTTGACTTTTCGACAAAATCACGATATAATACATTTGATATAATTATGAAAAACCGTCGTTTAAAAGTGTGAAAACCAAACGTTAATTACTTGCAATAAGTTTCGGCATCTTCTGATTGAAACCCAAACGTTAGATAATAAGGTGAGTTCCATGAACACATTTGAGAAAATATGTGAAGTTGTTAAAAAAATACCTAAAGGCAAAGTTGCAACATACGGACATGTGGCATTTTTAGCCGGCAACCCCCGTTGGGCAAGAGTTGTAGGGTACGCTTTGCATGTTAATCCCGACCCGGGGACTATCCCGTGCCACAGAGTAGTAAATCGCGAAGGGAAAGTCGCCCCCGGCTTTGCGTTCGGAGGCGGAGATTTTCAAAGGCAACTGCTTGAATCGGAAGGTATTATCTTTAATTCGGACGGGAGTATAGATTTGAAAAAATACGGTTTTTAAATTCTGTCAGGAGGTGTAAAATGTGAAAACAAGGCAAGATGTGATAGACTTTTGCCTGTCGTTTGACGATTCATATGAAGATTATCCGTTCGATGACTTTAACTGGACCGTTATGCGACACAAAAGTAACAAGAAAATGTTTGCGGCAATCTATGAACATATGGGTAAAATATGGGTAAATGTTAAGTGCGACCCAAACATCTCACATTTGTGGAGAAGCACTTATGAATCCGTCGTACCCGCCTACCACATGAACAAATTTCACTGGAATTCGATTATCCTCGATTCAAGCGTACCCACCTGCGACATCAAAATTATGATTGACGACAGCTTCGAGCTTACAAAGTCCAAAAAGAGGAAGGTATAAATACAATGAACACAGATAGCTTTGCATCTATGATCAGAGAATGTAATAACATCGTTTTCTTCGGCGGAGCAGGCGTGTCTACCGAGAGCGGCGTGAAGGACTATCGCAGTAAAGACGGACTGTACAACACCGTAAAAGAATACGGTGTGCCTCCGGAAGAAATATTAAGTCATGATTTCTTTTTCCAACACACAGAAATTTTCTACGATTTCTACAGAAAATACTTTATAATTGAATCAGAACCAAACAATGCCCATAAGGCATTGGCATCGTTGGAAAAATCAGGCAAGCTAAAAGCCGTTATAACTCAAAATATAGACGGTTTGCATCAAAAAGCAGGCAGTAAAATTGTAATTGAGCTGCACGGAACCGCCGCAGAGTTTTACTGTGTCGGATGCGGCAAAAAAGGTGATACAAACAAGGTTTTATCTGAAATCAAAAACAAAAATGTGCCTAAATGTGATTGTTGCGGCGGTATTATAAAGCCAAAGGTTGTGCTGTATGGCGAAAACCTGTATGACGGTGTTGCGGAGTCATCCGTTCACTATATACAAAACGCCGATATGCTGATTGTAGGCGGAACTTCTCTTGCGGTGTATCCTGCCGCATCGTTTGTGAGATATTTCAGAGGTAAATATATTGTAATGATAAACAAATCCGAAACAGAATATGACGGCAATGCTGATTTGGTTATAAGGAACAGTATCGGTGAGGTGTTCAAAAATGTTATGGAAAGGCTTGAATTGCAACAATGAAAAAAGTTTTAATCATAACGTTTTTGCTCTGCATTTTTCTTTCAGCCTGCGGAACTGACAGCAGTATAGGTATGGGTGGCAGTAAAAGCGAAACGACATCGGTTGCGGTTTCCGAAAAAGACGAAAAGACAATGTTTGAACAAATTACGGCAGAAGATGCAAAAAAGATAATGGATAGCGACGAGGATTATATTATCCTTGATGTAAGAGAACAGGACGAATTCGATAGCGGACACATTCACGGTGCAGTTTTAATTCCGTATACCGATATTGATAACATGGCGGAGGAAATGATTCCGGATAAGAACCGTCTGATACTTGTGTATTGCAGGTCGGGCAGGCGAAGTAAGATAGCCGCAGAAAGTCTTGCCAAACTCGGCTATACAAATGTAAAGGAGTTTGGCGGCATCATCGAGTGGAAATACGATTTAGAAAAAACAGGAGAATAGTTATGATTGAATTTATTTATTATCCAAAATGCACAACTTGTCAGAATGCGAAAAAATGGCTTGATGACAACAAAATACAATACAAGCTTCGTGATATAAAGGAAGATAATCCCAATCTTGAGGAATTGTCGGTATGGTATAAAGCAAGCCGATTACCATTAAAGAAGTTCTTTAACACATCGGGTCTTTTGTATAAGTCAATGAAGCTGAAGGACAAACTTCCTGCCATGTCAGATGAAGAACAGTTAAAACTTCTTGCAACAGACGGAATGCTGGTAAAACGACCTCTTGTTATCGACAGGGACTTTGTTTTAGTAGGATTTAAAGAAAGCGAATGGAGCGAAAAGCTATAAAAATAAAATCTTGGATCGAAAGCTGCTTTTACACTGCAAATTGCCGCTTGTTATGATTAACAGTTTTGCGGAACAATTAAAAACGGAAAGGTCTCTCTGATAATTGTACCTGTTAATAAGCTTATTCCTTCTTGGATATTACTTATTATCTCCGGAAAATCGGCAATTTTTTAGTGAAGGGTAAACAGGTAATAAGTAACATCGGCAAGGCTCGTCAGAATTTTGCCGATGCTTGAAAAATCCGAACGGTTCAGATGCACTTGTGCCGCAGACGCAATCGCAAAAAAGTGGTAGCGAGCCAAAGGCGTTATGAGCGCGTTTACAAGCGAATAGCCGACGCGAACGTGCTTTTTTGCGAAAGAGGAGGAACAGCGGCATTAGCGAACTCTTATGTCATAGCGAAATATAAACTTCGTTGATGTGAAATAATTCACTGCGTAAATTGTGAAATATCTCGCTGCCGCTCAATGTGAAATGAAATACGCCTTTTATAATAAACATTTGCGTAGCAAATATTTCGCAGCGAAGCTATTTCACGTTGCGAAGCAACATTTCGTACGCCGAAAGGCGAATTTTGCTGAAAAAAGCACGCTTCAAGCGTGCTTTTTTCATGGCACTAACGCTTAATTTTAATACAATAAAATATGCGGTGCATTTTGATTGAACAAAAAGTTTAGCTGTGAAACTTTTTATTATTAATATGTTTGATTAGATCAGTATACGATGCGAAAACAATATATGCGAAAGAGTTTATGAGGAGAAAATTAATCCATTTATATGATAATAGTAATAAATAGTTACATATAGTCATAAAAAATTTTAAAATATCATATTTTATATTGACATTTTAAAATTTATGCGTTATAATGTCATTAACAATTAAATGTGAGGTGAGAGTATGCTATACTTTATAATTGGTTTTGTTGGTGGGATTATAAAAAGTCTTTTGAAAAATTATTAAGGAGATTTTTAATATGGATTATGACAGAATTATATTGGAAATGTTGAACAGGATTAGTGTGTTGGAAGAAAGAATGTCTAATTTAGAAACGAGTATCCAATCGAATAGTGAAACTTCTCAAATTGAATCTTCAGGGATTAGTAAAAAATATCGTCTTCTTGCTGATTATTTATATAATTGTAATAAAGAAACAATTAAACTATCTTATGACGAAATTGAAAATATTCTTGGCTTCAAATTGCCAAATTCGGCACTTGTACATAGAGCTTTTTGGGCAAATACGACTACACACTCCATTGCATTAAGCTGGTTAAATGTTGGTTATGAAACTGCCGAGGTGGATTTAAAAAATAAATATATTGTTTTTGAAAAGAAAAGAAACTATGATACAAGAAATGGAGAAAAAACATGATTATTACACCTGAAATGACACATATAGGATATGAAGTCTGCAAAGATGTTTTTGCAGGTAAATTAACACGTCAGGAAGGAAAAGAAAAAATATCTAATATCTCTGGTATGTGCAAAGGTTCTGCTATAGCTTATGTAACAGTTTTTATTGCAATGATGGAAGGAAAGAAATATACTCGAACCTTAAACACATATTCTACGAAATATTTTCTTGAAAATATTCGTTCAGACTTCGGAGAGCTATATTATAAAAATGCCATTTCTGCAGTAAAACAACACATTGAATATTATAATTCTTTAGGACATGGCAATTTGGTTTCAATTCAAAATGTAATTGATGAAATAAGTTAACGTTATTAAAAGCATTCAAGCATCTATCACAGGATTGATGTGACTCCAAAAAGTTAGACCTTTTATAGTGTAGTAGTTTGAATGACTGCTACGCTATTTTGATGAAGCAAAGGTGTTGAGACGGTATTGTAGCAGACTCATCCAACCAACTTTTTCTTTGCTTCTCTTCTCGTTATAATATTTTTTATATTTTTCAATAGCTTCTTTAAGTTCGTCAAAACTGTAATAAATTGATCCGTAATACATTTTCTGTTTTTAAATGCAAAAAAAATTTTCCATGACAGAGTTATCATAACAATTCCATTTGAGAGACATACTTTGGAATATTTTTTTGAAATATAGTATTGTAAACCACATCGCTTTTAACCAAAAAAACAGGCGAAAGCGGTGAATCATTTTCAAGAGAAAAGTTTCGGAGTGAACGGGATTTGTGTGCGATGGCTGAAAATGCTCTGGTTTTAGCAAAACATCCATTACGCTAAAACTTTTATCTTTTTAAAAATCCCGTTGTTACGGGGTTTTAGGGCAAAAAAACAGAACCGCAATTTTGTATCAAAATTACGGTTCAGCTTTGGAGCAGGTGAAGGGAATCGAACCCTCGTATTCAGCTTGGGAAGCTGACATTCTGCCATTGAATTACACCTGCATTTTCACATTACCGCTTTGCATCTTTAAAGATAAGCCGATTTGCGATCAAATTTAGAGTATATAAATTAAGTAAAAACCGACATCTCTCTGCTGAGAAATGCCGGTTTTTTGGTGCCGATGGCCGGAGTCGAACCGGCACGATGTCACCATCGGTGGATTTTGAGTCCACTACGTCTACCAATTCCATCACATCGGCACATTTATCGAAGACTTGACTATTCTAACACACAAAGCAAATTAAGTCAATACATTTGCAAACATTTTTTATATTTTTTTGCAAAATCAAACGCTACGCTTCATATCCGTCAGGATTATTTTTCTGCCAGTTCCATGAATCTGCACACATTTTTTCTATGCCGTATTGTGTTTGCCAGCC
>CAJOGA010000046.1 GCA_905233855.1 uncultured Clostridia bacterium | reverse complement strand
TTTTTTTATATAACAAAAAGCTGTGATAACCTTACAATTACAAGATTATCGCAGCTTTATTTATTATAAACCGGTCAATCATTATCGAGCGGCATTTCAAAAATGAATTCGGAGCCTTCGCCGAGCCTGCTTTTAACATTTATTTTTCCGTCATGCTTTTCGGCAATCCATTTAACCATAGACAATCCCAGCCCCATACTGTTGTTTTCGGATGTACGTGAAGGGTCGACCTGATAAAATCTTTCCCATATTTTTTCAAGATTTTCCTCCGCAATACCAATACCGTCATCCTTAACATTTACCAAAGCTTTCTTGCCGTCTTTTTTTACACTGACAAAAATATTACCGTTTTCCTTGCCGTATGCATAAGCGTTGGATATAAGATTAATAAGCAATCTTGTCAGAAGCAGCCGATCCCCGTTTACGCATATATCTTCATCTATATCTCTTGACAGTTTAATTGATGAACCGTTGATTTCTTCCTGTTCATCACACACAAATTCCGTCAATTCGCTTAGGTTTATATTTTCACGGTTTAATTGCACGGTGTTTTTATCCATACGGGATATTGCCAAAAGCTCAGACACCAATTTTGACATTTTGTCCGACTGCCGTTTAATTGATGCAAAAGTCTCTTTTGCTTCTTCAATAGTGTTGACATATTCAATAGCATATTCGCACTCGGTTTCTATAACGGCTATAGGTGTTCTTAACTCATGCGATGCATCGGAAGTGAAATTTTTTTCGTTTTCTAAAGTGTTTTCTATTTTTTGGAGCATTTCGTCAAAGGTGTTTGCCAGAGTGTATATCTCATCTTTGCCGTCGCCAAGACATATACGCTGTGAAAGGTCTGTGCTTTCGCTTATTTCCTTTGCCGTTTCAGCAATTTTATTAACAGGCAAAAGTGCTTTTTTCACTATTAAATAACCGCCTATCGCTGCAACTAAAAGCGTTACTATCATAAGACACAGATTTGTCTTTCCAACGCTGTAAAGCATGCTTGTTTCGTTTGCAACCGATATAACGCCTACCACCCACACCTGCTCGTTTTTATTGTTGTATGCGGATTTCGTATATATCAAAAATTTTTCGTCGTTGAATCTTTTTGTGCTCAACTCTTTATCGGCAAAATCAATTTCATCGACAAAATCAAACGGCATAGACCCTTCCATCAACTCGTGATTTTGGTCATACACAGCCGTATGCACACCTTTATCAAAAAAACGCGGGCCGGGCATTTTATTAAAATCGTCTCTCCTTGGCTCTGAAATCATCCTTGACATATTTTCCGTCGTTTCAACAAGCCGCTCCGACGCATCTTTTATTAATATTTCCTCGCTCACCGACAAAACCGCAAATAATGTCAGCAGCGATATTACAAGCATAACAACCGTATACCATATTGTTACTCTCAATTTTACAGAAAGTTTTTTCATTTTTCTTCCCTCAAAACATATCCCGCACCGCGAATGGTTTGTATAAGCTTTTTGTCAAAAGGATCGTCTATCTTTTTTCTTAAATATCTTATATACACATCAACAACATTTGTGCCACCGGTATAGTCAAAATTCCAAACGTGGTTTTCTATCTTTTCCCTTGACAAAACTTTATCTTTATTCCGCATTAAAAATTCCAATATTTCGTATTCCTTTGCAGACAATTCTATCTCGGTGTTTGACCTCCAAACCCTTCGCGATTTAATATCTATTGTTAAATCCGCAAACGAGAGTGTGTTTGTTGATGTATCCGCCTGTTTTCTTAAAATTACCCTTATTCTGGCAAGGAGTTCCTCCAGCGAAAACGGTTTTATGATATAGTCGTCTGCACCGGCATCCAGACCGATCACCCTGTCATCTATACTGTCTTTTGCAGTCAGAAAGATAACCGGCGTATTGTCCTTTTTGCTTCGCATTTTTTCAAGCACCTGTATTCCGGATAATTTCGGCATCATAATATCTAAAATTATAACGTCAAATTCACCCATCATAATGAAGTCCAAAGCTTCTTCACCGTCAAAACAGTTGTCTACGCTGTATCCTTCTTTTTCAAGCCGTTTTTTTATAACCTTGTTCAAATCTTTTTCATCTTCGGCAATAAGTATTCTCATTTAAAGCACCTCTCCCCTATGTTGATGATACATCAAATTTGAATATATGTCAAAGACAATTAATTTTGGGGTGCAAGCGACAGGGTTATAGTCAGGTTGCCGTTCTTACAGCGTAAATCGTTTAAGAATTGTTGTTCGTCTTCATCGGCGGACATTGTTACATCATACACAAGCTCAAAAAGCGAGCCGAGATCGGTTGTTTTGATTTTTTTCAAGCTGTATTTTTTTGTGTATTTCTTTAAAGTTTCATCAAATACACTTTGGTAATTCAAATCCTCCGGAATGACTATCTTAAGCGTTTTCTTTATATCCTTAACTCTGAACATTTTTGTCTTTTCAATGATGAATATAACTCCGCAGAGCAAAGCCGTAAACAATGCACCGTATGCATATAATCCCACGCCGCAGGATAGACCTGCCGCAATATCAAAGAAAATATAACCGATATCTTTAGCATCGCCCGGATTGCTTCTGAAACGGATTATAGAAAGCGTGCCGGCAAGCGAAAACGCTCTTGCAATATTACTTCCTATGAACAAAATTATTACCGAAAGTATGACCGGAAGTATACACAACGTTATTGCCAGACTTCTCTGATAATACTCTTCGTCTTGTGTTTTATAATATGTGAATGCTATCATTACTCCAAGCGCTATCGCAACAAGCATTGTAACTATGCTTTGCATAACGGTTAAGTCGCTGCTTAAATTAACTAATATTGTATTAAATAAGTTATCCATAATCCACCTCATGCATATAATCTGATTTTTTCGTTTATATTCTCATCGTTATTTACGCCTTTGCCGTTAATATACTGTACAAACTCCATACCGTATTTTGAAAAGCTTCTTCTTTTTATGTCAAGCTCGGTCAACATATCACAAATCCAAAGCGGTTTTGCCATAGAAGTTTTTATTTCCATCAGATACAAATCGTCATCAAAGAGTAAATTGCCATAATTGCCGTATTCCAAACCGATATCATACCGTCTTGAACGTATGTTGCTGTCAAACGAGACGCGTAAGTCGGGATTGCCTTTTTCAAAATAGGCAACTCTGTCGTACGATATAACCACTTTCGGCATAAGCTGATAACAATTTATGAAATATGAAATCTCGTTCAAAATCTGTCGGTTTATATATTCGGAATCAGGCACGGTTTCCTTTCTGATAAAGGCATATGCCTCGTTCAGCTTTAAAATCACTCTGCGTTTATTGACAAGACCGTTGAATTTTTTCTTTATTTCCAAAAATACTTTAGTATCTTCGTCGGGTGTGCCGTAGGAACGCAGTCTGAGCTTTTCTTTATACACCGGTCCTTTAATTGACCGGCGTATTAAAATATCGTCTGCAGTATCGTAATAAATGTTTGATATTGTGTATGGCTCATGGTTTGTGTTATACGCATCAAGCTCCATGTGCTCATCCATAATATTTAAAACTTGTTCATACGTTGTTCTGTCCAGAAGATATTTGTGTTCATATCTGTTAAAAACTTCTATAGCCATAATAAAAACCTCTTAACTGATTGATACTGTTTTTGTTGCGGCGTCCCACTCAACATTAAGATTACAGCTTTCCGCAATAAACCTTACAGGTACCAGCGTTCTGTTATTGCTGTCTATTTTAGGAGCGGTTAAAAGCGATATATCTTCGCCGTTTTTCTTTGCCACGGTATTGCCAATCTGTAACAGGATATTCAAACCGTCTTTTGCAGCAGTTACAGTTTTGGTTTCTCCGTCCCACTCAACGCTCATATTCAACGCATCAAAAATAGCACGCAACGGTACAAGTGTTGTTCCGTTTTCAATCACAGGATTTGTGTCGAACATGATTTCCTTACCTTGCATTATAACACGGATACGGTCTGAGTTCGTACTCTGTTGTGTAACGTTCATCTGTCTGTTTGAGCGGTTCATGCCGCCATTCATCATGCCGCCACGCATGCCGCCCATGCCGCCTGAATTCATTTGTGCAGATGTCATCTCTACCTTTGTCTTTTCGACGCCGTCAACATAAACGGTGTATGTTTCTCCTAAAGTCAATTTTTTATCGGTATATTCTATTGAATTAAACCTTTTCTTTGCCGTATGTTCAACTATCGTGTTTCCTTCGCTGTCTTTTACTGTAATAACGCTGCCTGCGTTAACCGTCTCGGACATATTTACCAAAAATGCACATTGTGTTGAGTCTGTCGATGCTCCTACAGCCATACCGCTACTTCCAACAGCAAGCACCGTGCCGCCTGTAACCACAAAACGGTTACCGTCTATAGCCGCATCAGCGTTGCTTTCCGGCCCGTCAACAACCACATTGCCGCCCGATACATAAATTTCAGCATTTGAGTCTATACCGTCGCCCTGTGCGTTGATATATATGTTACCGCCGTTTATATATATATTGCGGTCTGTATTTTGAGCGGATGCGTTGCCTGAGTTGTCGGAAGTATTGTTGTTATTCATAGTCGGCATCTCTCTTGCAGGCATTTCGGTGTTATTGCCTTTGTTTGAATCACGCAAGTTTTGTTCTGAAGGATTCTGCCCGCCCATGTTTGGATCTCCCATGTTCGGCTTGCCAAGATTTGGCTTGCCAAGATTTGATTGTCCCATATTTGGCTCGCCAAGATTTGACATTTCAGGTCTGTTCATGCCTCTTTCGCCCTGCGGCATCTGCTGCATGTTACCGTCCATAGGCTGTCTCTGATTATTGCCGTCTTGTCTGAAACCGCCCTGCATAGCATTAGGATCAAAATCACCTGTCATATCGGACATTTCAGGTCTGTTGCCGCCCATTCTTCCGCCTTGGAAGAAATTGTCTCCGCTGCCGTTACCGCCTCCGGAATTAAGTCCGTCATCCGATGCAACAATGCTTATATCTCCGTCGTTTATTGTCAGGCTTGTTCCGCTTTCAATACCTTCTTTGGACTTTATAATATTTATTGTTCCGTCTTCTATAATAACGTCTTCTTCTGCCTGGATACCGTCCGACCCTGCTGAAATATTCAGTGTGCCGCCGGTCATTTTGAATGTATTGTTTGTGTGTATGCCGTCTTTAACGTTTGCGGTAATATTGATTATGCCGTTTTCAATGTCAATATCATCATCTCCGGCTATTGCGTGCTTATAATTGCCTACGATTGTAAGTGTGCCTTTGCCTTTGATTTCCAGATCATCATTGGAAAACAGTGCAGCTTTTGCATCTATCTGTCCGTATGATGCGGCATCTTCTATATAATTTTCTGTGTTTTCGGTAATAGTGATAAACGCTTTGTCAGCAGCATCGAACAATATTGCCGGGCCAAAATCACACTTGAGCGACATGCCGGATAATCTCAACTTGACTTTATCTTCTGTATTAACATATATCATAGCGTTGTCGTTTTCTCCCACAACAACAAACTCGCCGCCTTCTGTGATTTTTATAATATTTCCGCTGATGGTGATTTTTTCATCATCCACAACCTGCTCAACGGATTTTACAACAGAAATTCCGTCGCCGGTAACCTTCATCTGTGATAAATCGATTGTTCCGGTATTTTCATCATATGCGTTAAATACCGAACACGCCGATACCAACATAATAATAACTATTAAAATCGGTAGTACTGCTTTTTTCATAAAATTCATTCCTTTCTGAATTTCTTTTTACAGTACCAAGTATAAATGCTTTAAATTAAAATAACATTAAAGGAAAAAATTTTTTCAAAAAAAATAAAAAAACAGCCAAACCTATGGTTAAGACTGTTTTTCTGCTATAATACAAGTTTATTTTATTTTTAAACTTTTCAAGTATTCTTTCTGCTCCGGCGTAATACGGTAGCTCTCAACGGCTTTCTGAATTGCTTTGTTATGCGTCCACGCGTCTAACTGTCGGTTTTTAAGGAACGGTATGACACTTTCGTATTGCTTTGCCAGTGCCGTGGCAAAGTACCATGCAATCATCATATTCACGTAATACTCATCTGACCTGATATCAGCCACTATCTTCGGATATTTCAGTTCAAAGCTTTCGTCAAGATAATGCTGCATCAACATTCCCACTGCGAATCTGACGGTGTATGTATCTGACGACTTTATCCAGCCAAGCACCGGATTTATCAATTCCTGTCTGTGCTTTTTAAAAACCTTCGGGGACATTTGGTCGCACGTTGCCCAGTTATCCACATACGGCAAAAAGTGCTTCACATATCCCAAACACTCGTCGAAATCTTTCATTTCCGAAATGATGAAGGCATGAAGCTGGTTTTCATCAAAAAAGGTGTGCGGAAGAGCGGTTAAAAATGCGGAAATGTCTTTACTGCCGAGCAGTTGTTTTGCATATTTTCTCAGCTCCGGAGTGCGTACTCCTATCACCGTTTCCGGCTCTACCGTCGGTATGAGCTTTATTTGAAAATCACGATACTTTTTATCCTGCAATCTGAAAAGTTCTTCTCTTATTTGTTCAAGCATAACAGTCTCCAAAAATCACCGTTTAAAGACACCCAATATCTGATTTTTTCTTTTTCTTCGGTTCGGGAAGTTCATCAAACATTTTTTCAATTAATGTTTTCAAAAATTCGCGGTTTTCTATGTCATCGACAAGCAGCATTTCTTTTGCACCGTCATACGGCAACTCCAAATCTGCATTTGGCATCATTTCCACAGCAGATGATACAGGCTTTACAAGAAAACGGTCATCATAAATGCCGCCTATCACCTTGCCGCGATAATATATGATGTACTCTCCCATCATCGCCCTGTAAGATACATCGCTCAACCCGGACAGCTGCTCCAATACATAATTTAAGTATTCTTTGCTTGATGGCATAAATCTTCCCTCCGGAATTTAAGTCGGCGTTCTTGTGTCGGTCATACATTTTCAAAAAATGTTTTAATTACTTTCTTATATTCTCTATAGATTCTGTTGATCCTCCGCCGTCATCATCCGGATCCTTGAACTCGCCACGCTCAACAAGACGTAAAAATGCATCAACTACTTTCGGTGAAAGTTGTGTACCCGAAACATCCTTGATTATTTGAACCACACGTTCAAAATTCATACGTGAACGGTAAGGACGGTTAGAATACATAGCATCAAAACAATCTGCCACAGCGATGATCTGTGCTACAAGCGGCATTTCATCTTCCTTTAATCCCAACGGATAGCCTTTGCCATCCGGTCTCTCGTGATGAGCACGTGCTCCTATAGCTATTTCAGGCATCAAGCTTATACTCTCCAGCACTTCATATCCCCGGACGGTGTGGGACTGTATAAGACTATATTCTTCATCAGTAAGCTTCCCCGGTTTGTTTAGAACCTTGTCCGGTATAGCAACCTTACCTATGTCGTGCATAAGGGCAATATTGTGATATTTTTCGACCGTCTCCTCATCACAACCCATCTCACGTGCAAGTGCATCCGTATATTGTGCCACACGGAATGAGTGACCCTGGGTGTATGAGTCCTTAAGATCTATCACCTTCGCAAATGCTTCTATGATTTCTCTGGTGAGTTCTTTGTCTCTCTGCTGACGGGCTATCATGTTATCCATCTCGTCGGCTCGGCTTGCACCGATATACAGACGCATTCCGATAAGCACACATCCCAAAAATAAAATCAAGGCAATAACTGCTATAAATACGACGTAGTTTACAACGTAATCATGAACACCTTGCATGGATAAGTCGGTTCCAACGTAGCAAACACATTTGCCCTCAGAATTATAAACCGGTTCATATCGTGTGAGCAACCAGCCGTAAGTATCTTTTGTCTCCATTGTGTCGATAGAATTGCCGGCAAGAAGATCCGGAATCAGCTCTTCCCAGCTCTCATCAAATGGAATGATGTCGGAAAAATCACTTGCCTCCACATCTCCGGAGTCAAAGTCAAATACAACATGACAACCATCGGGTCTTATCTGATACACATAAAGATACTGAAGATACGGCGTGTTATGCAATATGCTTTCAAGTATTGATGCGGTTGAATAGTAATCTTCATCCCGCCCGTTTTCAAACCATCCGTCTATCTTGTCTCCTTCAATCCTTTCAGCAGCAAGCTGTGCCGCATTAATGATTATTTGCTCTCTGTGTTCACGAGTGGCACGATTTAAAATAATCAAGCTGCTTGTTACAATAGCCGCAACAGTAGCCAAAATCAAAAGGCCAAGTATAATCATAAGTTTCAAATGGCGATTTTTATTCAGAAAACCCGTTTTATCATTTTTCAATCTACTTGCACCCCTTTAGCTCTTTCTTCGATCTATACCCACTTCCTTATAATATTCAGCCTTTGCTTTATACATTTCACGATCTGCCATATTAACAAGCTTTTCAAGCATAACCTCAGGATGTTCTATAACCCTGGCTTTTCCGACAGATAAAGACAACAAATGGACTTCTTCACCGCGCCATTTTTCCGTTTCCTGTTCAAGACTGACTTTCAAATTGTTTATTGTATCTTCATCGCTTACATTAGCAAATACAACAAACTCATCTCCACCGATTCTGAAACATTTACCATACTGTGAAAACACTGAATTTATGCAATCTGCGGCCCCTTTTATCAATTCATCACCGGCATGATGTCCGAGTAAGTCATTAGTTGTCTTGAGTCCGTTGATGTCAATTGAAAAGACAACAAGATCTTCCGGTAAAGATTCCAAAGAGGACAATTCCTGCAATTCTGTTGTGTAAGCATATCTGTTTGATATACCGGTTAAAGGATCCACCGAAATTCGAATCATCTGTTCTCGAATCTGATCATCCGATTCAAGCTGAGTAAAT
Source organism: uncultured Clostridia bacterium (assembly GCA_905233855.1). Taxonomy (GTDB): domain Bacteria; phylum Bacillota; class Clostridia; order UBA1381; family CAJOGA01; genus CAJOGA01. The sequence goes on along the minus strand of CAJOGA010000046.1, from coordinate 2,160 downwards.
TCCGTATTGTGTATATACAACAAACCAAAACATGTAACCAACGAAATATATGCCATTCTGACTTCTTTTCCCAAAATCTCCTGCATTAATAACCCCGTAACAAAAATAGCCATGGACACTATTAACGATAAATGATTTTGTTTGCGAAAATTTTTGCCGTATACGGCAAATTCAAGAATTGTAAAAACCATGATAACCATGTAAAACACAGTATATATAAAATATCCCGGACCATGATAATAATGATTATAGGCATCAATCGAAACCATCCAACCGGTAAAAAAAGCTATAATCTGATACAGCGTATTTGCCGCAATAATTGAAAAGATAATTTTTTTAAATAAGGTTTTTGTTTCAAACTGAAAAGCAATTACTCCGCCTACCAACGGGGTCAACACATAATCAAATAACTTCACAGTTCTTAAAACCCACGGAGAAATATCCATATTGCCGCTCAATTGTACTCCGAGCCATTCCGATAAGGCGGCTATGGCCGCAATTATATATGAACAATACAGAAAAAATTTTTTATCCTTTGACAATCTTTCATTCTCTTTTACCACAATGCACAAAGCCAGTAAAGTCATCCAAACAAGTATGATAAGTGGTGTATAATACTTCATCTTATAACCTTCTTCCTTAGCTGTTTTAATAAAAACCGATTAACTTGTTAATTCATCAGGGCTTATCAACATTTTTTTAATATTGCCGTATCCGTGCCGAGAACATCTCCGTAACCGGGACTGCGGCTTATTCTGTTTATTATCTCTTCCATATTTATCCGATTGTTTTTCTAACGAATCTGAATACCGTTGAAATCTGAAAATCAACGCTCCGCATGTGCAATCGCAGAGCAGAATTCTTCAAAACAAACTCTTGCATCGTAAGATGGAAAAGCGAAAACCTGATACTTTTCTTTATCGTTCCTCCAATAAATGAACATCCACGGCCCGGTCTCTCCCGACTCACCGGAATCTTTCCTTGCTTTTACCGTACCATCCTTTAAAAGAGATAAAAAATCTTTCCATTCTTCCGCTGTTAATTCAAAGGTTCCGGTATTTGTAATATCTTCTTCCGTGGTCGGTCCGTATTCTCCCGGCTTTTTCCGGGTTTCGTGTTGAAACATATATTTTCCGCCTTCTCTGTAAAAACGGTATCTTTGGAAAGATGCGTTGAAATTGATATTCTCATAGGTATAGTAGAATTCCGTAACATCATCAAATGGAATTTTCCTGTTTGTGATCGTTTCCTTTATTTTTTTACCGCATCCCCCGAACAGTGTCATACAGCATAACATAACCAGTATAATACCTCCGATTCGTTTCATCACCATGATCTCCATCATACCTCCTTTGCTTAATTCATATGGAGTTGATAGTGGTAGAACAGTTATGAAAACTTCCATTTTGGTCTACATCTTTGTATCAGCTATGCTTGTCCGCATAAAGATAATTTTGTCTTTTTACTCGCTGATCTTATTTATTCATCAATTGCTTCGTCTCGATATGTTTCAATGTGTGACAGTATTTCACTGATTATACTTTTGTTATTATAACATAAAAAATTATAACTTTCAAGAGATACTTGTTCAATAACTTCTTCAGCTTTGTACAATTGTCAATGATGGGTGACACTTTTCTTAAAAAATAAAAAGTTCACTCCAAGCTTTCTCTTGTCAAGGTGGAACGACTTCGGTCGTCTTACCTTGACAACACACCGTTGATATAATATTTATAGGGCGTTATTATATTACAACACAGTGGTTTGAAAGCGGAAGAGAAGATTTAGTTAACCGGTACTGGTCACACAAAAATCCCAATAATGCATTATAAGGATATGCAACAAAAGGATGCAAGATCAAATTACACTTATGCATTATATGAAATAGAGAGCTTCGGCTCTTTATTTTTTTCCAAAATAACAAACCAGATAATAAACAATCTTAAAATGCACAAACCCTTGACACCGATAAATCTCACGAACCGCATTATTACTGCATTTTGAGCGTAAAAAAAGAACAATAGGAATGGTATCATTTCTATCGTTCTTTTCTGGAAAAGACGAACAGTTTAGATGCACCTACAGTCATTCATTTTTTTGATACTTCAAAAGCACTTATTTCACTCCGTGAAAGTCAAGCATTGGTGTATCTCCCCAGTT
>CAJOGA010000045.1 GCA_905233855.1 uncultured Clostridia bacterium | reverse complement strand
CGTTATGAATTTTCCGTATTGAGAATCCTGCGTTACAACATTCAAATCTTTATTTTCTTCCAACACCTCAATCAGATATTGCTTATCGGTATCAACTTTCTCTTTATAAATATTTGTGTTTTCCTTGTCGTAAACACTGATACTTATTGTTTTCAGAGTTACATCGGAATTATTTGTATGTTTTACTATTGCAAATATTCCCGCTATTAAAACTATTGCAACAACCGCAATTATACCAATTTTCTTTGCATTTTTATTCATATAAATCACTTCCTCTTTCAGTTTTCGGACACATTATATATCTTTTACCGCTGATTGTCAATTAATTTATAGCCGGATCTGAACGGCATCATTATTCATTAAAAATCCTGTTGCAACAAATGAATGATGAATATTGAATAATGAACAATACAAAACAAAAAAATCCTATCTTTTCTTTCAACAGGATTTTTTGTCTCAGAAAAGCCGAACGGTTTAGATGCACTCAAAAATCGCAAAAAGGTGGTAGGGCGCCAAAGGCGTTATGAGCGCGTTTACAAGCTAATAGCCGACGCAAGCGTGCCTTTTTGCGAAAAAGAAGGAGCGGCGGCATGAGCGAACTCTGATTTTTGCAAAAAAACAGAGCAAGCGATATAAAGCTTGCTCCGACGTGGCTGGGATGGCAGGACTCGAACCTACGAAATGCCAGAGTCAAAGTCTGGTGCCTTACCGACTTGGCTACACCCCAATATATTGGCTGGGGTAGCAGGACTCGAACCTACGAAATGCCAGAATCAGAATCTGGTGCCTTACCAACTTGGCGATACCCCAATGTTTAGTGGGGTGGGTAATCGGAGTCGAACCGATGGCCTCCAGAGCCACAATCTGGCGCTCTAACCAACTGAGCTATACCCACCATATGAATTTTACAGTAAAAAAAATAACTCCGCCAAGACACACCCGGCTTTAACATTTACAGGAGTTACTATATCAGACCAACAGCTTATTTACCGTTTGCCTTATTAATAAAAAAGTGGCGCGCCTGAAGAGATTCGAACTCCTGACCCACTGCTTAGAAGGCAGTTGCTCTATCCTACTGAGCTACAGGCGCACATACTGGAGCGGGTGATGGGAATCGAACCCACGCAATCAGCTTGGAAGGCTGAGATTCTACCATTGAACTACACCCGCAATAACCCGGCTCTTTAACCGACTCCAATATTATACCAACATGCAGTGCCTTTGTCAACACATTTTTTGAAAAGTTTTAATTTTCCCGGCCTTTATTTAAAATTTTAACAAAGAAGCCTTTACATTATCGGAGCAAAGCCTTTTAAAACACCGCGGAGTACACGTACAGGCAACGACACCTTTTTACAATCCGCCAAGGTTATTTCGCGGCATTTACCCAGCGTTTGCATATAGTCGGTATACAGCTGCTCCACAGCTTTACTTTTATACATCCATACACCACATTCAAAATGCATATACAGACTTCTGTAATCAAGGTTTATCGTGCCGACAATGCCGACCTCATCGTCCGACACAAAGGTTTTTGAATGGATAAATCCGGGCGTGTATTCATAAATCTTAACCCCGGCACTGACGAGCTGTTCGTAGTATGAACGTGTAACCATATGCACATACCACTTGTCATAGACGTATGGAGTAATAATTCTTACATCGACACCATTTTTTGCCGCCAGACACAGTGCCGTGATTATCTCGTTATCCAAAATCAGATACGGCGTTGTTATATAAACATATTTTTTTGCCTTATTTATCATGTTCATATATACATATTCCGCCACGTTTTCGTCATCGGCAGGACTGTCTGCATACGGCTGTACAAAACCGTCATCCTCAAACGGCCCGTCGTGATAAATACAGGGCATATATTTTGAAAGGTCATCATTGGGATTATTACGTTCCGAGATGCTCCACATCTGCAAAAACACAAACGTTAACGTATAGCACGCCTCTCCCTTAAGCATGACTGCTGCGTCCTTCCAATGACCGTATTTTTCGCAAGCATTGATATATTCATCGGCAATATTGATACCGCCGGTAAAAGCTGTATGTCCGTCTATGACAAGGATTTTCCTATGGTCGCGGTTGTTCATGGTGATAGACAAAATCGGACGGAACGGGTTGAATACAAACACCTTTATGCCCATCGCTTCCAACGTTTTATGATAATTTACAGGTAGCAGATTCATGCATCCGCAATCGTCGTATATAAGACGCACATCAACGCCTTCTGCCACCTTTTGCTTTAAAATCTGCAGTATTGTATCCCACATAACGCCGTTATTTATAATAAAATATTCCAAGAATATAAAGTGTTTTGCCTTTTTTAATTCTTTTACCATATATTCAAATTTTTCTTCGCCCGAGCCAAAATACTGTACAGACGTGTTCCTGTACACCGGAAATCCGCATCGGTCTTGTATGTACGAAGACTGCATGCATACATCCAAACAGTGTTGTTTCAAATCCGCCTGTGCATTTGATGACTGCGGCAGATACTGCAATATTGAATATTTATTATTCTTCATACGACGTTTAACAAACGATGTATGCCTTTTTATACCGAATAATATATAAAACACGCCGCCAAACAACGGACAAAGCAATATCAAAACAGCCCACGCAAATTTATAGGCAGGATTATTTTTTGTGTTTATCAGCCACACGATAAGCACTAAGTTGATTGCCGTCAATGCAGAGTACAAAAAGGTGAAATATTCCGATAATTTAACAATTGCAAAAATTAATGCCAAAATCTGAAGCAGTATTAATAACCCGACAATTACAGCTCTTTTAAACAGAGCATGAAATAATTTTCTGAACACCTCTACACTCCCTTAAAATAAGCCGTCTCTGCATCAGATTAAGCAAAAACCGTTATTCCGCTTCCTGTTTGGAATTGTTGTGCGGTTTTTAATCCGGTATTTTATCAGATTACGACCTTATCATTGTGCCTATGCCCGTTTTGGTAAATATTTCCAAAAGCAAGCAATGCGGCACACGTCCGTCGATTATATGAACGCTGTTTACCCCGCTGTTCATAGCCTCCAGACACCCCAACACCTTAGGTATCATACCGCCGGAGATAACGCCTTTGTTTATCAATTCCTGGATTTCGTTGTTTGTTATTTCATATATAACGTTGCCGTCGGCATCTTTAACGCCTTCAACATCGGTCAGCAAAATCAGTTTTTCCGCATTCATTGCAGCGGCAATAGAACCTGCAACCGTATCGGCATTGATATTATAACTCTGACCGTTTTTGTCAACGCCCACCGGCGACACAACAGGTATAAATTCATCTGCCGCAAGCATCTCCAAAAGCTTTGTGTTCACCTTTACAATATCGCCCACAAAGCCTATATCTTCCTTTTTGCCGTCAATTTCCGCATAAAGCTTATTGCACTCTATAAGCTGACCGTCAATACCGCTTACACCTATAGCTTTTGCTCCTTTACAGTTTAACAGAGAAACTATTTCCTTATTCACCTTGCCGACAAGCACCATCTGTGCTACAGACATTGTTTGTCCGTCGGTAACACGCAATCCGTTTTTAAATTCGGATTTTATGCCGTACACATTCAATGCATTTGATATTTCAGGGCCTCCGCCATGTACCACAATCGGTTTCAAACCAATATATTTAAGCATGGTTATATCCTGCATAACCGAATTTTTCAGCTGATCGTTTATCATTGCATTACCGCCGTATTTAACAACTATGGTTTTGCCGAAAAAGTTTTGTATATACGGCAAAGCATCAAGCAAAATACCGGCTTTTTTAATTAGTTCTTCCATTAAAATCATTCCCTTCTACAGATAAAATCCTGCGTTTTTCAAGCCTGTTGTCTCGTCCAGACCAAACATGATGTTCATGTTCTGCACTGCCTGTCCCGCAGCACCTTTGATAAGGTTATCTATGGCAGACACAACAATAACTCTGTTCAGACGCTTATCAACAACAGCTCCGATGTCAGCAAAATTCGAGCCTGCAACGTGATTTGTTTCCGGCAGACCGTTTTCATACACACGGATAAAATATTCGTTTTTATAATATTCTTTAAAAACGTCAATCACATCTTGGGTTGACATTTCTTTGTTCAGATTAGCATAACACGTGGACAAGATACCGCGTTTTTGAGGAATAAGGTGCGGCGTGAATGACAAAATTATCTCCTCGCCTGCTATGTTGCCGAGTTCCTGCTCAATTTCCGACGTATGACGGTGTGTTGCAACCTTATACGCCTTTGTATTTTCGGTACACTCACAAAAATGAACATCGAGACTCAATGAACGTCCGGCACCTGTAACGCCGCTTTTGGCGTCTATTATTATATTTTTTGTACTTACCAATTTATTATGCAGAAGCGGTGCCAACGCTAATATAGAACAGGTTGTGTAACAACCGGGATTACCTATGAGGCGTGTTTTCTTTATTTCGTCGCGGTGCAATTCACATAATCCGTAAACGGACTTTGCCAAAATGTCCGGACGCGGATGTTCTTCGCCGTACCATTGTTCATACACTTTAGGATCGTCGTAGCGGAAGTCGCCGCTTAAGTCTATAACTTTAGCACCTTTTTCGTAAAGTGCGGGTATAACAGCTTTGGACGCACCGTGCGGCAATGCTGTGAACACAACATCGCATGCGGCAGCAGCATCTATATCTGTTTCTGTGCAAACAACGTCCACCACATTTACAAGATTAGGATAAACTTCGCTTATCTTCTTGCCGGCAAAGGTCTGAGAACCAAGAATTTTTATTTCAACCTCAGGGTGTGAACTCAGCAAACGCACAAGCTCAATTCCGGCATATCCCGTCGAACCCAAAACAGCAGCTTTTATCATAAATAATCTGTCCCTTCATTATATTATTGCAGTATTTTTCAAACTATCCCATTAAATATACCATACTTTCTCAAATTTTGTCAAATATAATCCGTTACATCGGAAAAATATAAAAATATTGTTTGCAAACACAACAGTTATGGTGTATCATATGAATATATACAACGAAAAAGGAGTACGGAATGGAAACAAATAAAGTTAATATCTTAGATGTTTGCGTTGATAAAATCACTCTGTCGCAGGCGTTGTCTGAAATTGAAAATGCTATTGTCAATCCGCGCCAGAAGCCTTTTGTTGTTTTTACGCCCAATTCCGAAATTATTATGAACGCACAGTCCGACTCATCGCTGATGGACGCTCTGCATAACGCAGACATGCTTATTCCCGACGGTATAGGCGTTGTAAAGGCGGCTAAAATCCTCGGTGATGAAATTCCGCAGCGTGTTGCCGGATATGACCTTACAATGGCTCTTTTAAAGGAAGGAAACGAAAAGCCGTATTCTTTCTTTATCTTTGGCGGCAAGCCCGGTGTGGCACAAACAGCTAAAGATAATTTGCATAAAAGTTATCCTGATATAAATATCGCCGGATTGCGTAACGGATATTTTTCCGAAGACGAAAACGACGACATTATAAATGAAATAAATTTATCCGGTTCGGATGTGCTTTTGGTGGCATTGGGTGCTCCAAAGCAGGAAAAGTGGATAACAGATAATATTGACAAGCTTAAGGTTAAAGTGTGCATAGGCATCGGCGGTTCGGTAGACGTCATTGCCGGGGTAACAAACCGTGCACCGGATATATTCATTAAATTGAATTTAGAATGGCTGTATCGCATAGCAAAACAGCCTTCACGCTGGGGGCGTGCTCTGGCACTTCCTAAATTTGCCCTTACCGTGCTTTTCAAGGGCAAGCGTGTAAAAAAATAATCATTGTAAAGGCGGGTATAACTTTGAAAGTTGAACTTATATCATACACTAAAGATGCCGAAAAAATTGTTGCCGCAGCCGCAAAACTGTGTTATTCGTCTGCATCGGTACACGAGATAATGGACGGTCTTGACAGGGAAAAAACGCAAAAATTCATAGAACTTCTGCTCAGCATGGGACATGAAAGTCCGATAGAACATGTCAGCTTCACGTTTGCTATAGAAGGCGTCAGCCGAAGCCTGCTTGCCCAGCTTACGCGACACCGTATCGCAAGCTATTCGGTAAAATCGCAGCGATATGTAACCGAAGGACAGTTTGAGTACGTTGTACCGCCGGAAATTGCCGCCATAGACGGGGCAAAAGAAATTTATAATGAAGCGATGCACAAAAGCCAGGAATATTACAATAAACTGTTAGACATTTTGCAGGAAAAGCACTTTAATACGCTGATCGCCCAAGGCAAGCCGGAAAAGAAAGCACGCACAGCTGCTGAAAAGCTTGCCGCAGAGGATGCCCGTTTTGTGTTGCCTAATGCTTGCGAGACACAGCTTGTAACAACCTTTAACGCGAGAAGTCTGTTTAATTTTTTCAACCATCGCTGTTGCGAAAGAGCACAATGGGAGATACGTGAAATGGCAAACGAAATGTTAAAGCTTGTTAAAGAAAAGGCTCCCGTTCTTTTCAAATATGCGGGTCCGCCTTGTCTGACAGGCCCTTGTCCCGAAGGTGTTAAAAGCTGCGGAAAGCAGAAAGAAAAAAGAGATTTGTATTTAAAAAATTTATAAATTAGTGCTTGACAAAGTGTATACATTGTGCTAAAATAGCACCTGTTAAATAACTTATCCATAGACAGCAGGCAAAAAAAGTAAGCCCTGCCGAGGAGAAAGCAAAAAGTTTTTTATTTAAGAATTTTATGCTCTTAACTTGCGTCTGTGGGTTAAGAGCTTTTTATTTTGATAATTTGGAGGTGAAAATCGGTGCCAAGTCAAAAGGTATTAGAACAAAAACAACAAGTTGTTGCTAACCTCGTAGAATTGTTGAAGGGTTCTCAGGCAGGCGTTCTTGTTGATTACAGAGGTTTGACCGTTGAAGAAGATACCAACCTCAGAAACAGCTTAAGAAGTGCCGGAATCAAATATTCCGTTATTAAAAATTCCCTTTTGGAATTTGCGGTTAAAGAAGCCGGTATTGAAGGGCTTGATTCAATCCTTAAAGGGCCTACTGCTTTAGCAACATGCGATAGCGATGCTATAGCCCCTGCAAAAGCCGTTGTTGCTTTTGCAAAGGATAATGAAAAACTGGAAATCAAAGGCGGATTTATAGATGGTAAATTCTCATCTATAGAAGAAGTAAAACAGTTGGCAGAATTGCCATCGAAAGAAGAGATCATTGCAAGAATCATGGGCAGCTTAAAATCTCCTGCTTCTGCTATTGCAAGAACTCTTAAAGCATATGCAGACAAAATGCAAGAAGCTGCAGGCGAATAATAAACATTATAAAAATAAAATAAAAATATTTTTGGAGGCGATTTAAAATGTCAGAAAAAATTACACAAATTTTGGATTTAATTAAGGAATTGTCATTGATGGAAGCTAATGAGCTTGTAAAAGCAATGGAAGAAGAGTTCGGTGTTACTGCCGCTGCTGTTGCCGTTGCTGCTGCTCCTGCTGCAGGCGGAGCTGCCGATGCTGCTGAAAAAACAGAATTCGAAATTATACTTAAGAGTGCCGGTTCTGCTAAACTTAACGTTGTTAAAGCAGTAAGAGAAATTACAGGTCTCGGTCTTAAAGAGTCTAAAGACATCGTTGACAACACACCTAAAACTGTTAAAGAAGGCGTTTCTAAAGAAGAAGCTGATTCTATCAAAGCTAAACTTGAAGAAGCAGGCGCAGAAGTTGAAGTTAAATAATAGTTTTTGCGAAATATTGTTTAATGCGTGTTGACGCTGACAGTATTGGACCGGCTTATCACAGCCGGTTCTTGCATAAAACATATTGACTTTACATACTTGTTTACAGTATAGTTTTAATTTTTTGAGGTGTATCTATGTTGGTTGACCTTTCGGGAATATTAAAATCAAACGGTGCTAAAATAGATATTAATACTTCTATTCTTTTACCGGATACTGATTTTTTGGGCGAGATGTTTTCGTTTAATAAGCCTGTATGTGTCAAAGGCAGCATCTTTAACGACGGTGAAACGCTTGAGTTTAATGCAAACATCAAAGGCAGCACCAATGTCGTTTGTTCAAGATGCCTTGCTCCTTTGGAATATGAGTTTGATTTTGATTTCACGGAATATTTAAAACAGCAAGACGGTATGACAGACGTCGATGACGAAAGTGATATTATCTTGTTTTCAGGCAACAGCATTGATATTTCCGATATTATTTTAAACAACTTCCTGACCGGTATGCCGGGTAAATATCTTTGCAGCGAATCGTGTAAAGGTGTGTGTCCGGATTGCGGGGCAAATCTTAATGTTGAACAATGTTCGTGCAATAAAGATAATATCGACCCGCGGTTCGCCGTGTTAAAAGAGTTGTTAAAGAATGATGACTAATAGGATTCTTTCAAGGAGGTGTTCTTAATGGCAGTACCTAAGGGTAAGGTGTCTAAAGCCAGAAGAGATAAAAGACGCGCTAATTGGAAATTGACTGTTCCGGGAATGGTGAAATGTGCTCAATGCCAGGAATATATTTTACCGCACACAGTTTGCAAAAATTGCGGATATTACAAGGGCAAAGAGGTTATTAAAAAAGCTGAATAGTCATTAACTAATTGAAGCCCTGAAGGCTATGCCTTCAGGGCTTTGTTGATGTTGTCGGTTTTTAAATTCTTTCTTCGACAAATTTCGGGTAAATATTTCTATATTTTCATTTTAATAGATTCTGCTTTGTTTATATTCAATATATGCTATAGTTTGCAAAAAACAAGCTAATTTTCCTATTGACATACTGTATATTGTGGTGTATTATAGTTCTTGTACATATATATGGTGTTATGTATAAACTTATAACAAATTATTTTTATCATTCTTAATATTAATAAACTAAAACCTGAAAGTCGGAGGAAATAATTATGATCAAACAAATTTTAAAACGCGACGGCAGAAAAGTTAATTTTGAAACAGACAAAATAGCACAAGCTATTTTTCAAGCCTTTCAGGCAACAAAAAGCAGACACACCTTTGAATACGCTCAAGGCTTGGCACAAACCGTTGCCGCCACACTTGAGGAAGACGGCGTAACAGAACCTACCGTTGAGCAGGTTCAAGACCGTGTTGAAGCGGTATTGATTAAAAACGGACATATAAGCACTGCAAAGGCATATATTTTGTACCGTGCGGAACGCTCCCGTCTGAGACAAATGAACTCCCGTCTGATGAAAACCTATGAAGACATCACCTTTAAAGACGCAAAAGACAGCGATATAAAACGTGAAAACGCAAATGTCAACTGCGATACCGCCATGGGTACAATGTTGAAATACGGTTCTGAAGGTGCAAAGCATTTCTATGAAATGTATGTGTTAAAGCCTGAAATCTCAAAAGCACACAAAGAAGGCGACATTCATATACATGACCTCGACTTCCTGACAATGACAACAACCTGCTGTCAGATAGACTTGCTTAAGCTGTTCCATAACGGCTTCTGCACAGGACACGGTGCGTTGCGTGAGCCTAACGATATATCAAGTTATTCAGCTTTAGCTTGTATTGCAATCCAATCTAACCAAAACGACCAGCATGGCGGACAAAGTATCGCCAACTTTGACTATTCCATGGCTCAGGGCATAATCAAAACGTACAGAAAAAAATACCGTGAAAATATGGTTAAAGCTTTAGAACTCAAAGCCGGTAAGCTTTTGGACGAAGAAATGAAGGAGTTCCAGAACAAGCTGTTGTCAGAAGGCGTCGTTTTAAGAATGGAAGAACACGACGAATATCTTGCAAAAGAAAAGGAATATCTCTTAAGCCTTGGAGTGTCCGCAGAGGAAATTGAAGAATGTCAGCAATTCGCACTTAAAAAGGCGTTGAAGGAAACCGACAGAGCAACATATCAGGCAATGGAAGCTTTGATACACAACCTGAACACCATGCATTCACGTGCAGGTGCCCAAACACCGTTCTCATCAATCAACTACGGCATGGACACCTCTCCTGAAGGACGTATGGCAATAAAAAATGTCCTTCTTGCACAGGAAGCAGGTTTGGGAAACGGCGAAACACCTATCTTCCCTATTCATATCTTCCGTGTAAAGAGCGGTATCAACTATAATCCTGAAGACCCAAGCTACGATTTATTCAAACTTGCATGCCGTGTAAGTGCAAAGAGATTGTTCCCTAACTTCTCGTTCCAGGACGCTCCTTACAACCTGCAATATTATAAAGAAGGTCATCCGGAAACCGAAATCGCATACATGGGCTGCCGCACAAGAGTTATCGGTAACGTGTACGATCCTGACAGAGAAATAACTCCGGGACGCGGAAACCTGAGCTTTACATCAATCAATCTTCCTCGTATAGCAATAAAGTCCAACGGCAATATAGAATGGTTCTTTGAAGAGCTGGACAGAAAAATTGATTTGTGTATAGAACAGCTTTTGGAAAGATTTGAAATACAAAGCCACAAACGTGTTCGTAACTTCCCGTTCCTGATGGGTGAAGGCGTTTGGATTGACAGCGATAAACTCGGCAAAGACGATTATGTCGGAGAAATATTAAAGCACGGTACATTGAGCATTGGTTTTATCGGTCTTGCCGAAGCCCTGAAAGCCCTGATAGGCGAACATCACGGCGAATCGGAAAAGGCTCAGAATCTTGGTCTTGACATTATATCGCACATGCGTGCAAGAATGGATGCAGAGTCCGAAAAAAGAAAGCTTAATTTCAGTCTTCTCGCAACTCCGGCTGAAGGCTTGTCCGGCAGATTTGTTCGTATAGACAGAGAAAAATTCGGTGAAATTCCGGGCGTTACTGACAGAGATTACTACACAAACAGTTTCCACGTTCCTGTTTACTATAACATATCGGCATTCGACAAGATCAAGCTTGAAGCTCCTTACCACGCTTTGACAAATGCAGGACACATAACCTATGTTGAGCTTGACGGTGATCCTACCAAAAACCTTCCTGTTTTTGAAAAAATCATCCGCACAATGCATGACTCAGGCATAGGCTACGGCTCAGTCAACCATCCTGTTGACCGCGACCCTGTTTGCGGGTACACCGGTATCATAGGCGATGAATGCCCTAAATGCGGCAGAAAAGAAGGCGACGTTCCGTTTGAAAGAATAAGACGTATAACAGGATATTTGGTTGGAACGTTGGATCGTTTCAACAACGCTAAACTTGCGGAAGTTAAAGACAGAGTTAAACATACAAAGGATATGTCTCAGGAAAAATAAAGATATAAGTAATGGGGGCTGTGACAAAATGCACAGACCGCATAAAGCAAAAAACCCATTATAAAGGCTTTTCAGGAGAGCTCATCAGTTAAAATGAACTCAAATTAAAGGTA
>CAJOGA010000044.1 GCA_905233855.1 uncultured Clostridia bacterium | reverse complement strand
GTTTCTTTCGGAATAATTTCTCCGGCTGCGTCAACGATTATTCCTCCATACTTCCAAGGCCCTGCAGGGCTGTCGCTGTAACCGTAAGCAAGCTGAGCATAGTTCCTTCCGGTAGGTTCTTCGTTCAAACCGCTGCGGCTATAGATAAACACGTATTTATTCCCTACTTTTCGTATGGACGATGCCTCAAAAAAGCCCCACTTCTGAACGTTTTCATCCTGATAAATGTTGTAGTCTTGGGGATTATAGCCATTAGCCAGCATTGCATCATGTCCCGGAATATTATTGTGAATTTCAGTGCCTTCTTTCAAGGTTGACATATTATCCTCGTCCAGCAAGCACCATTTTGAATAATCGCGGTAACCCCAATAAGCATACACCTTACCGTCATCATCGACCATAACGGCAGGGTCAAACTCGATCGGTCCGTCTGTTTGAGTTGTGCTTCCCTGTTTAAAGTTTATCGGAACGAAAGGACCGTCCGGGCGGTCGGACTTAGCCACCATGGAAAGACGTCCGCTTGTTTGATTGTTAGGATAAAGGTAGTATTCTTTTTTGCCGTCTCTTTCAACTAATACAATATCAGGAGCGTAGAGAACGTCTCCTTTCCCGTCAACGATTGACTCAAAAATCACACCGTCTTTTCTCCAGTCGGATAAATCCTCTACAGGTGCCGACCATACTACCTGATCCGTACCGCAATAGCCCGTTTTTCTCATATCGTGAGAACCGTAAACATACAGACGGTATTTTCCCGGGTTATCCGGGTCTTCAAACACATACGGCTCACCGTCTGGAACATACTCCCAAAGTGGCATATACGGGTTGCCCTGATAATCGTTATCGTAGTTCACTACTGCATGGGGCTTATTTACTGTACAAGGATCTTTTGCCAAAGGATTCAAGCTGTCATTAGCCAATATGAATGTTTTAACGGTTTTTGCAGCTTCTGTATTCAAGCCTTTTGCAAGCATTATTTTAGCCTCGTCACCAACATTAACATCTGTTATATCTCCGCTGACAACCTCTATGCAAGTGCCGTTTGCATCATACGCCGCAACGAAAACTTTTGCCGCTTCTTCCGTTGCAAGCAAGCACTTAATGTTTACGGCTGATGTTGTATTTCCTTCTTCGTCAACAGAAAGGATTTCGTAGTTTGTTGCAGGTACAAACTCAACCGTAAACTTGTAATTAGGTATTGCTACGCCCTTTGTATCTTCGGCTTTGATCAAATAAGTTGTTGAAGTATCTACTGCTTTTTCCTCTTCATCTTCAGCGGTAACTATTGCCTGATAGTTTTTATTAACTGTAAGTTGAATATCAATACCTCTTACAAAGTCAAACGGAATTGAATTATTGCCTTTATTCAAAGACATACCGGAAATTTCTGCTGCAAGAGAAGTTGCCTTAACAGAACCGCCTAATTCATATTCACCTTTTATTTCAACATCAACAGAAGGTTTTAATTCGGTAACGCCGATGTTGTCCAGATACATAACATTATCATCCATCGGTGAAGTACCTGCGACATAACCCGTACCAAACTCTACTCTTACAACCTTCGGGTAATGCTGAGCGCTATCTTCTCCGCCGTATACTATCGCTGATTTTGTTTGAACCTCATCCGAATCAGCAAATATACCTGTTGCTTCGACATATATACCGCGTCCACCCTTGTCGTTGCTCGGATAAGCATATACATCAAAGTGATACCAATTTCCTGTTATCACGCCGCTCATATCTGCAATTTTGAACACACCGGTTGCATCTGTATATTCTTCTTCAACTATAGCGTTATGGTCTGAAAGAGTAACAGAACCGATATTCATATCGTTGCCGCTTTCGTTATGATCTCTTACGGTAATCAAGCTTGCATTTTCAGGAAACGTTTCTGCCATATAATCGAAAGATGCTTTAGCCATTGTATTATTTGTAGCATATCTGACCAAATTAAAGCTTACACCGTCGGTTTGGGTTGTGCCGGCACCAATTTTATATACATTACCGTCTCTGCCGTCAACCTGTGTTATATTTGCCGAATCGAAAACGTCCGGCAATGAAGCAGGATCTTCAAAGTCAACTAACGCGTACAACGGTGTACCTTCGGGAAAAACCTCTATAGTATACTGTTTGAAAACAGTTTCGTTATATTTTGATGTTGCCTGAATTGTGATAGTCTCTGCGGTTGCGTCTACAGGAACAAACAGTGTACCCTGTTCATCTATTGTTGCGCCTGTGCCTTCAGTTACTATAGACCAATCAAAATTTGAAGAAGTTAAAGTCTCAAAATCATTTTTGACAGTTACTGAATATTTTTCAGTACTACCTTTGCAAATTGAAGAAACTCCGGTAATTGTAAACTCACCGGGCAATTCATTGGTTACGTAAACTTTAAAGTTTTTTGTCGTAATGTTAGAGTCATCTCTCGTAGTATCGAATGTAAAAGATGTAGGCAGCGGCATACTGGCATTAGGAACAGAGTTATAAAGATTTATACTTTCATAAACTCCTGTGTTTATATTAGTTCCGACAAGCTTAGGAATATCGTTAGTTTCATACTTATATATAACCTCATGGTGTACAAATCCGTTTGCCGGCAAATTTAATCTGCCGCTTTCAAGATATTTTTTTCCGCCGGATGGAGCAGCATCAGAGCTTGATGCATTTGCTTTGTAGTTGTTTATATAAAGGAATGGTCTGTAGTTATCTTTAGATACATCAAATTCAATTACTATATAGTCTCCGGTTTTAATTTTTGATTCAACATCAGCCGGATTTGTCCATGAAACAGTGTGTTTATTTTTAGAGGTTGTTGCATCGGTTTCTTCATGAAGAACAACAGGGTAGTCACTTTCTTCATCGTTATCTGTTGCGTTACCTATTACGTAAACTTCAAAGTTTTGTACTGCAATTTTAGTTCCTTTACCTTTCTTAGGCTTGAATTTAAAAGATGTAGGCAACGGCATTTCTTTATCAGGAGCATCGGTATAAAGATTTACAGTTTCAACAGCTTCTGTTCTCCTGTTTATTCCGACAAGCTGAGGAATATTTTCGGTTTTATACTGATATGTAACCTTATAGTGTGCATAGTTGTCATCTACCATATATAACACGCCGCCATCAAGATGTTTGGTGCCGGATGTCTCGGAAGTTGTTGCATTTGATTCGTATTCATTTATCCAAAGGGCCGGTCTGTAGCCGGCATCAGCTTTATATGCATCAAATTCAATTACTATGTAGTCTCCGGCTTTAATTTTTGATACATCTTCATTCTGATTTTCCCATGCAAAAGTAAGTTCATCAGTTCCGATCGTTTCAGTGGCATTTTGATAAAGAACAATTTGGTAGTTACTTTCTTCAGCCGTTGCAGAAAAAGTAATACCTGTAAACATGCTTACTGTCAAAGCCAGTGCAAGTATGATACTTAAAGTTTTATTCATGTTATGCTTCTCCTTTTCGTTAATAAATTACATGGAATCGGATACATTCCTACACTCATATGTGCATATTATACAAGTTTGATCGTTCGATGTAAATACAAAAATCCGAACAATCATGTTTAAAAAACCTTACTTTTATGTTTCGATTTTTAATATTTAATAACATAAAAATTATGCTTGCTTTTTTTGAAAATGTGTGTTAGAATATTAAACGGTTTAAAAATACGTCTATTAATTATTGACATATAACTTTCAGGGAGGTGTAAATATAATGGCTAAATGTGATATCTGCGGAAAAGGTGTAGTTTTCGGTATAAAAGTCAGCCACTCGCACAGAAGAAGCAACAGAACATGGAAACCTAATGTCAGAAGAGTCAAAGCTGTTGTTAACGGTGCCAATAAAAAAATTAACGTTTGCACAAGATGCTTGCGTTCCGGAAAAGTAACCCGTGCGGTTTGATTTAACTTTTAATATCTATACCTAAAACGTCGTCAAATGGTGTTTTGCCATATGGCGATTTTTTTTGCCAAAATGAATTAATGTGTATTAAAAAATATGCGTTGCGTACATAATATATATGATAAAATTCAGATAAAAACACGTAAAAAAGAAGGATTTTGGGATTTTGATGTCGAATTAAATGGTGTTGAATAAAGCTGAATACGGTTGAAAAATACAAGATAAGGAGTTTTGTGTTTTGGCTCGGTATCCCGATGAACTTATAAACGAAATTATTTATGCAAATGATATTGTAGACATAGTTTCCAAATACGTCAAGCTGAAACGTTCGGGAAGCACGTTGGTTGGATTGTGTCCGTTTCACAACGAAAAAACGCCGTCGTTTCATGTTGACGGCGACAAGCAGTTGTTTCACTGTTTCGGATGCGGCGAAGGCGGCTCTGTTATACAGTTCGTGGAAAAGATGGAAAATCTGGACTTTGTTGAAACAATAAAGCTTCTGGCGGACCGTGCTAAAATATCCTTGCCCGAAGATAACGACTCCTCATCGGAAATATATGACAAAAAACAGCGTTTTTACAAAATGAATGCCGATGCGGCAAGATTCTTCTTTAACTGTCTTACCAAAACACCCGAGGGCAAAGATGCGTTATCGTATCTTGTCAAACGGTCAATGAGCAAAAAAACTATAGTATCGTTCGGAATAGGCTTTGCTCCCGACAGCTTTGATGCTTTAAAAACGCATCTCACGTCTTTGGGATATACGGAAGAGGAAATTTTGGAAGCAGGGCTTGCATCTTCCTCGAAAAATAAAATATACGACAAATTCCGAAACAGGATAATGTTCCCCATCTTTGATTTGCGGAACAACTTGATAGCCTTCGGCGGACGCGTGATGGACGACAGTATGCCCAAATACCTTAATTCTCCCGAAACCTTGGTTTTCAGCAAAAGCAACAATCTGTTTGCGTTAAACATCGCAAAAAATTCAAAAAATACGGGCGATAAAATAATTCTTGTTGAGGGCTATATGGACGTTATAACTCTGCATCAACACGGTGTTACAAATGCTGTTGCAACACTCGGCACAGCATTGACAAGCCAACAGGTAAGGCTTTTGAAAAACTATTGCAAGGAATTGGTGCTTTGCTACGATACCGATTCGGCAGGACGTAAGGCAACGTTGCGTGCCATTGAGCTGACAAACGAAGCCGGCGTTAAAACAAAGGTTATGAATCTGCCGGACGCAAAGGACCCCGATGAATTTTTGAAAAAATACAACGTTGACATATTCAGAAAATACGTTGATAACGCTGCCCCGTCAACTCAATACCGGATTGATATCGAAAAGGAAAAATACGATTTGTCCAATCTTGAAGATAAAATAGAATTTGTGAATGCAACGGCACAGATTCTGGCATCTGTCGACGATTCCGTCGAAGTGGACGCGTATGCCAGGGATATATCGGAAAAGGAAGACATAAAAACCGATTCTTTATATGCATCCATAAAAAAATATAAGGGGCAAAATAAACGGTACGGGCGTTCGGAACAAAAAAGCAGTACTAATAATGTTGCGTCAGATGCAAATTCCGCCAACATGGCAATAACGTCTCGAATGGTTAAAGACAGCCGCAAATCTTTGGCGGAAGCAAACCTGATAAATCTGCTTGTCAAGAGCAAAAAGGTTTACGAAAGCATTAAGGATTCCCTCTCTCCGGACGATTTTGATGACAGCATACATAGAACGCTTGTGCAAAAGATATTTGATGCGTATGAACAAGACAAGCCTGTGAATCCGTCATCGCTTATCACCGGTTTGCCTGAGAATGATACAAAAGATGCATCGGAAATTCTTTTTAAGGAAATTATGTGCTCCGATATTGTGTATACGGCACAGGATTTAGTGAAAACAATAAAGCTTGAAGCTGTAAATAACGAAATAAAAACCACAAAAGACGCTCAACGCCTCAAGCTGTTATTGGATAAAAAAAGGCAATTGGAAAAAAAGTAACAATATATAAATGAAAGGGGTTTCCGTTACCGGACAAAACGTCCGCTTACGGAGATATGGTGTGGGACATGAGCGAAAACGTTGCGGATAAAAAAACCGCGATTAAAGAACTTGTTAAGGATATTGTTGATAAGGGCAAGAAAAACGGCGTTTTAACATATGCTGAAATACAGGATATGTTTGAAGATGTTGAACTGTCAACAGAACAAATCGAAAAAATATACGACACTCTTGAAAAAGTGGGCATCGAGCTTGTAGAGGACATGGATAAAGAGCTTGATGAAATCGAGGTGCCGAAAGAAGAACTTGAGGATTTATCTGTGCCGGAAGGCATCAATATCGACGACCATGTTAAAATGTATCTGAAAGAGATAGGTAAAGTTGCTCTGTTGGACGCTGCGGAAGAAACCAGATTGGCAAAAGCTATGACCGAAGGCGACGAAGAAGCCAAAAAAAGCTTGGTGGAAGCTAACCTGCGTCTTGTTGTCAGCATCGCAAAACGTTATGTGGGCAGAGGCATGTTATTCCTTGATTTGATACAAGAAGGCAACCTTGGTCTTATAAAAGCCGTTGATAAATTCGACTACACCAAAGGCTATAAGTTCAGCACATATGCTACGTGGTGGATACGTCAGGCTATAACAAGAGCAATAGCAGATCAGGCAAGAACCATAAGAATACCTGTGCATATGGTTGAAACCATAAACAAACTCATTCGCGTATCGCGTCAGCTTTTGCAGGAGTTAGGCAGAGACGCCACACCGGAAGAAATTGCTGCCGAGCTTAATATGTCTGTTGAAAAAGTGTGCGAAATAATGAAGATAGCTCAAGACCCCGTATCACTTGAAACACCTATCGGTGAAGAGGAAGACAGCCATCTCGGCGATTTTATACCGGATGATGATGCTCCCGCACCGTCTGAAGCTGCAAGCTTCAGTCTGCTGAAAGAACAGCTTGTTGACGTGTTGAAAACATTGACCCCGCGTGAGGAAAAAGTGCTTCGCTTACGTTTCGGTCTTGACGACGGAAGACAGCGTACGTTGGAAGAAGTGGGAAAAGAGTTTAACGTAACCAGAGAAAGAATACGTCAGATAGAAGCTAAAGCATTACGCAAGTTAAGACATCCGAGCAGAAGCAAAAAACTGAAAGACTATCTGGATTAAAACATATAAAACCCGACATAAAAAGCGAGGATATCAACATTATGTCGGGTGTATTTTTATCGGAGGACATATAATGGATTGGATTGAATTAACAATTAAAACAAATCACGCAGGCAGCGAAGCTGTGTCTGCCATACTTTTGGAAACGGGAGTTATATCCGGTGTATCTATAGAAGATCCCATGGATATATTGGACCGTTCAACGTCGCAATGGGACTATGTTGACGAAAAAGCTCTTAACACAGACAAAAATACAGTTACGGTAAAAGCGTATATATCGGTACATGAAGACGCTCAAAACATCATAAACTCAATTAAAGATAAACTTACAGAAACAAAGCAGTATATGGATATAGGCGAAGGCAGTTTATCAATTAATAACGTTAAAGAAACAGATTGGTCGGAAAACTGGAAACAATACTATAAACCCGTTGAAATAGGCGAAAGAGTCATAATAAAACCCACATGGGAAAATATTGATGCACCCGACGGTAAAATTGTTATAGAGATGGACCCGGGCATGGCATTCGGCACAGGCACTCATGAAACTACAAGAATGTGTGTTGACCTTTTGCAAAAATACAAGGTGCAAAATAAAAAAGTTCTTGACCTCGGCACAGGCAGCGGAATTTTGGGCATAACGGCTGTAAAACTGGGTGCAAAAAGCTGTCTGGGTGTGGACATAGATAAAAATGCAGTAAAAACCGCCAACGAAAACGCTCGCATCAACAACATATCCGACAGTTTCAATGCTATATACGGCAATTTGACCGATGTTGTAACAGGCAAGTTTGACATTGTTACGGCAAACATCATAGCAGATGCAATATGCATGCTGAATCAAACAGTGGCTCAATTTCTTGCAAATGACGGTGTGTATATAACATCCGGTATAATCAACACAAGAGTTGAAGACGTTAAAAACAGTCTTGCGGAAAACGGGTTTAAAATTATCGAAGAGTGTTTTGACGACGACTGGGTTGCAATAGTCAGCCAAAAAAACATATAAGGACAAACAGTTTATGAACAGATTTTTTGTGTCGAAAGATAAAATTAAAAACAACAAAATCATCATTGACACTGATGATGTAAAACATATCTGCAAGGTTTTGCGTTTTGGTGTCGGCGATAAAATTCAAATCTGCGACGGGGACAAGCATGAATATATATGCAAAATAACACTTATAAACAAAGACTATATTGAGTGTGAGACAGAAGAAGAATTTGTGTCGCAGACAGAGCCGAAAACAGAGGTAATTTTAATTCAAGGTCTGCCGAAACAGTCGAAAATGGAATACATAATACAAAAAACAACAGAGATCGGCATAAGCAAAATTTATCCTTGCAAATTAGAGCGATGTGTTGTAAAATTAGATGGTAAAGAAACAACAAAATCCCAGCGTTGGCAAAAGGTGGCAGCGGAAGCGTCAAAGCAGTGCGGCAGAGGCATAATCCCCACCGTTAATGATGTTGCTTTGAATATTAACGATGCCATTGACGTTTTAAAAAACTGCGATATAGCTTTTGCGGCTTATGAAAGCGAAAAAAACTATTCGTTAAAAGATCTTTTCCGCAACTATATTAACGCCAACAAACAACCGCCTAAAAAAATAGGCTTTTTAATCGGACCTGAAGGCGGATTGTCGGACGATGAAGTTGCATTTATAAAAAATTCAAATATAGAATGTGTAACGCTCGGAAACAGAATTTTACGTACCGAAACTGCCGGTGCGGCTGTAACGGCCATGTGCATGTATCAGTTTGAACTATGATATTTTTAAATATAAATTTTCGGCTTTAATGAAAGGATTTTTAAGCAGATGAACAAATCAGAAAAAAATAAAATTACAAACAGAATCTTAATTAATTTTTTAGTGGGAATTTGCTCATACATTGTATTGTATCTGATATATGCTCTGACAATGGGCGGTCTTGGCTCTTATAAATATGTAACTTACAGAATACCGGCTGTATACGCTTTATTGATTGTCTTTGTGGTTGCGGCAATTATACTGTATGTTCTGTCAGCCAAGAAAAACAAAAAATTCAAAAACTACGCTCATATGTTTGTGGGGCTTGCCGCCGGTGCTTTTTTGCTTAACCTCTCTCCTATCACGGCAGCTGTGTTTAAGCTATTCGGTGCAAGGGATGTATTCTTTTCTCTTTATCAGAGCAATGCAATTTTTGCTAACATAATGAACACACAAAAAATGATAATTGCTGTTGCAATATTGGGAGTTATTTATCTTGTGGGAATGTTTATATACAACCTTTGTATAATGAACAGGAAATCGACAAAATAGTCGAAAAGATAAAAATCACATGACGGTGCATAAACTGCACCGTTTATTTTTTGCTTCAAATCATAAAACCACAGTCAAAATATATGAATCGTTATATCGCAAAGTCATTAATGATAGTTTAGTTATCAGCATAATATTTATTATCTACTATAATGCCTACTGAACAAATGCTTTTTCGAAAGCATTTCAATGAAATTGATTGACCTCCTGTTTGTACCATCTGTCGGAAAACGACAGATGGTACAAAGTGCAAGGCTTTACTATAAATTTCAACTTCACTTACCCATCATGCCAATTAACGCAACATCAATATTTATACATAAAAAAAGAGAATTTAGTAGGTAAAACCAATACTAAATTCTCTTTTTAAATTAGTACTTATCAGTCAATCTTTAAAACAAGCAATTTGTAAACTTCGTAAATAGCTTTAGCTGCTTGTGCTCTTGTTGTGTTTGCTACAGGAGCAAATACATTGTCGCCCATACCGTTGATTATGCCTGCTCTGTACATTGCGTAAACAGATTCTCTTGCATAATCTGCAATGTCTGCATCATCGCTGAATGTAATAGCAGCTCTTACATAATTAACGTCAAGCTTAGCAACATTAACCATTGCTCTGTTTAACATTGTAACCATTTCTTGTCTTGAGATGGTTTTGTAAACACCGAATGTTCCGTCGTCATAGCCCTTTGTTATGCCAACTGCTTTTGCGGCAGCTATATACGGAGCATACCAAGCGTCAGCCTCAACATCCGAGAAAGAAGATACTTTCTCTGTTGCCGGTATTCCCAAAGCACCAACAAGAATCTTTACAAATTCTGCTCTTGTTACGTCTCTGTTAGGTTCATAAATGCGATCAGCAACGCCGTTTATAATGCCTTTAGCAGCAAAATTCAAGATGGCTTCATGAGCCCATGCTACATCTGCTATATCGTTAAAACCTACGTCAACAGTAGATATTTTAAATGATTTTGTTGTGTCGTTTGCTTTGAACACCAGTTCTTTGTTTTCAGCATCGTACAACGACAACGGTAATATTTCGCCATCGGATTCTACAACTATCAGACGACTATCAATATTAGCTGATGGAACCAAAGGTAATTTAACAGTTATAGGATCTTCAAAATCCTCAACTTCTTTTTGGTTTATCATAACATCAACATTATAATCATCTTCACCTACCTGAACAACACCGGCTGCTACTGAAGTTGCATTTCGCTTTACTAATTCGCTTGTAGGTACGTATACTTTTGCACCGTTTGAAAGTTTAAGTTCTAAAGCAGAAGCACCGCTGTTGATTGCTGCATCAATATCACTTTTATTGTTGTTTGTACTTTCACCAACAAAACCGGACGAGCCGGATGAGCCGGATGAACCGGATGAAGAACCGCTGTCAGTCTTTTTCTCTATGACATTGAAGGTTGTAACTGCTACATTATCACCGTTACCGGCGAACGCAGTGTACTTACCAACAGGCCATTCTGTTTTTCCGGCAGGAACAGTAATTGTTCCGGTTGTGTATTTACCGTTTTTAACCTCTACTGCTACTTGATATTTCTTGTCGCCAAGATTATCTTTAGTGCCTCGGTATATGGTAACCAAAACAGTGTCAAGACTTGTATTACCTTGAACTACAAAATCCGCACCTTGTTCAACACTAGACGGAGACACAGTTACAGTAGTATCCGCTGCATAAGATACAGAGAAGGCAGTAAAGATAAATACCATTGCTAAACAAATAGCAAAAAATTTGTTTTTCAAAAAAAACGCCTCCTATTTTTCGATAATACGTTTTTTATATAATGTGTTTCTATGAATGTTTGTTTTAAACATTCATAGAAAACACATCAAAATCCTTCTTACGTATCTTTACTATTTAATTTCTTTTGCAGCACCGGCTAAAACTTCACCAACACCGTTTTCGCTAACTTCCAAAAACTTTTGCTGTATAACCTTTGCTCAAAACAATTTCATTAGCACTATCGCCTGCTTCAACTTTGAAAGCTATTACACCAACAGGTGTTGTGCCTTTCAGCATTTGAACTACTACATAGTAAGAATCTGTGTACGTACCAAGTGCTTTTGTTGTTAATGTGTAAGCACTATCTGTTCCTGTTGTTACTGTATCAGATGCTTTGAAACTCAATTCTACCTTATCTTTTGAGTCATCTACATCTTTCTCATAATCTGAAATAGCTTTAGCTTTCTTATCCAGATCTTCTTTAATATCTGTTGCCAACGCCTTCTGATCATCTGTCAATGCATCATATGCTGCTTTTGCAACATTGTATGCGTTCTTAAATGCTGTATAATTACTTTCTGTAATCTTTGCAGGTATTGCATCTACCTTTTCACCTACAGCATCTACAGCAGCCTGATCAGAATTAGCTTTCTCTATTACTTCAATTGCTGCTTTAGCTTGGTCAAGAGCATTTGCACTGTCTGTTGCATATACTTTTTGATCAGCTGTCAATGCATCGTATGCTGCTTTTGCAGTATCGTATGCTGCTTTTGCCTCATCCAAATTGTCTTTAGTAATCGGATCAGGAATTGCTGCTACTTTACCTGCTACAGCTGCTGCTGCAGCTTTATCAGCAACAGATTTTTCAACTGCATCAATTGCTGCTTTAGCTTGGTCAAGAGCATTTGCACTGTCTGTTGCCAACGCCTTCTGATCGGCTGTCAATGCATCGTATGCTGCTTTTGCTGCATCGTATGCTGCCTTTGCTGCAGCAAGATTATCTTCTGAAATTTCACCAGGAATTGCTGCTACTTTTTCTGCTACAGCTGCTGCTGCGGCTTTATCAGCAATTAATTTCTCAACTGCTGCAAGAGCCGTTGCTGCTGCATCAAGTTTTGCTTTTTCTGCTGTTAACAGTGCTTTTGAACCATCTGCCAATGCGTCATATGCTGCTTTTGCTGCATCGTATGCTGCTTTTGCTGTTGTATAATTATCTTCGGTGATTTCTGCAGGAATTGCATCTACCAAAGCTTTTACAGGCTGTGCAGCTTCTATATTAGCAACTTTTGTATTTGAAGTTTCTATTTCAGCTGCATTGGTTACAAGGTCTTTATCTGCAGCATCCAAAGCATTAAATGCTGTTTGAGCTTCTGTTATCAAGCCTTTTGCTGCTGTGATAGCATCTGCAT
>CAJOGA010000043.1 GCA_905233855.1 uncultured Clostridia bacterium | reverse complement strand
CATAGCCAGGCCGTTTTGAATACGCTCCACATTTTCAACAATACTCTGACAGCCCTTGTAAAAGCTGATTTCTTCAGCTTTGTCTCCCGCAATATTGACCAGCTGCTGCACAGTCTCCTGCGAGAGCTTTTCCGCAACAGAGCCCAACGGATACAGCGATATTCTGCCGGTCTGTTTGTTTTTATAAAATATAAGTCCGTCGCCGTATGAAAGCTCCGGATTCAATCCGGCAAGGACATCGTTAAAATTTGTTCCGTCCTTGTTTTCGGTATAAAAAACCACGGTAAAGTCTTCGTCTGCAATACCTTCGCATCGGTATTCCAAAATGTTTTTCTCCGATGGCGACAGCAATCCGGCATTATCGTATACGTAAAGATAATCCTTCGCATATGCCGCCATGGATGTTCCCAGCGAAAAAATTAAAACAAGCGTTAAAATAACCGATATATATCTTTTCATAGCAATCACCGCCTATATGATAGAGTAGACATACAATGCAGCCGCAGAAACCGCAAGTGCAATGGCAAACACTTTGGTAAAATACAGCCACTTTTTCTTGCCGGAAATAGGGTATTCGCCCACCACTTTTCCCGTCTGACCGTTGATGGCGTATTTATACATCTTGTCTTTATACTTTAAGTTCAGCATCCAGACAGGCAAAAGAGAATATCTTATTTTGCCGTCGGAAAAGTTAATGTTTGTGTTTTCCGGAACGACAGATACATAACGCGACGTGGTTTTGGTAAACGCCGATTCGGTGCTGTTTTTGATTCTGTTGTTTGCACGCTCTATGCTGTCTTCCGCACTTACGTCGTATTTATCTGCAAGGAAGCCGGAAAGGTATGCCGTGTCAAAATTTACCGCATCGTTATAGTCAAACGGTTCGATAGCTTCCATGTATGCGTCGTCAGCCTTTATTGAGCCGTCCACGGGAACGTTGGCAAAATCAATGCTTCCCGAACGCAAAAGCTTGTAATAGTCGGTGCGTACGTAATTATATTGTGAATCGCTCCAGGTGTGTACCTGATTTGCCCTGTATGCAATGTTTGCGTTGCACTTACAGTCAAACATCCAGAAAGGCACGTAAACGCCTGTCATTTCCTCTATTTTCTTCTTGTTTTTAAATTCATCGGGCAGGAAGCGCGCTTTCTTACAAGCCTGCTCAAAGCTCTCCATTGCTTTCTTTTTGTCGATCTTAAAAGGAATCAGATAGTCCGGCATCAATGTGTTTTGGAACTGACCCGGAATAATGGTTGAATTACCGCAGTACGGGCATACACACGACCCCATTGTGTTATCCCCCACGATTTCAGCTCCGCAGGAAGGACAGGAATATGCCGAAAGATCAACAGCGTCTTCGGCAGTAAAATTACGCGGTTCGTACTTGCTCCAATCGTATTTTGACTGCTGCTGCCTGATATTTTCGTCTGTTTCATCAATCTGCTGAAGCGTTTCAAGAGAAAACTCGGTTCCGCATGATCCGCAGTGCAGATTCTGAGTGTTTGCGTCAAACACAAGCGGTGCTCCGCAGCTTAAACATTTGTAATCCTTAATATCGCCCATAATTCTCGCCACCCTTATTATAAAATTATTACGTTCAAAGTATAGCATAATTTGTCGGTTATATCAATACTTTAGCCTTAAATTTTTCACAACATGTCGAAAAAAGCAAGTTTTTACGGTAAAGGTTTTATATATCAAAGAGGTTGACAAACAGTTGACACTATGATAGATTTTATCGCGTATATTGCTTGAGAGTGTATGTTTGTTATGAAAGAGGGTTATAAAAATGTTAAATAAATTATTTAAAAGTGTGTTGAATCAAGACACAGCCCCTGTGGTTATATGTGATATGAGCGACATTATTGTATACATGAATCCGTCTGCCGTAAAGCATTATCACAAGGATCTGACGGGCGGAAACATAAAAGACTGTCATCCGCCGAAGGCAAATGAAAAGATAGACAAAGTTGTGGCATGGTTTAAGGAAAGCAAGGATAATAACATTATATACACTTTTCGCAATGACGAAGAAAATAAGGATGTGTATATGGTCGCTCTGCGTGATGACGACGGCAATTTAATCGGCTATTACGAAAAGCATGAGTACAGAAACAGGGAAACGGCAGGACTTTATCAACCGATAAAATAAAATGCAGGGATGACAAAAGCATCCTTGCATTTTTTTTGCTTATTTCGCTCTTTTTACAGCACTTTACTTAAGAAAGACTGAGTGCGTTTGTTCTGCGGGTTGTTAAATATCTGATCGGGCGTGCCTTGCTCGGCGATTATGCCTTCGTCCATGAACAGAACTCTGTCGGCAACTTCTTTTGCAAAGCCCATTTCGTGAGTAACAACAGCCATCGTCATACCGGCTTTTGCAAGATCCTTCATAACATCCAACACCTCGCCCACCATTTCGGGGTCAAGAGCGGAGGTTGGCTCGTCGAAAAGCATAACGTCGGGATTCATGCAGAGTGCCCGCACTATGGCTATTCTTTGCTTTTGTCCGCCGGAAAGCTGCTGCGGATACGCATTTGCCTTTTCGGGCAGACCGATGCGTTCAAGCAGTGCCATCGCCTTTTTATCAGCTTCTTCCTTTGTCATCCGTTTAAGCTTAACGGGAGCAAGGGTGATGTTTTGCATTATTGTAAGATGCGGAAACAGGTTAAAGTGTTGAAACACCATACCGATACGCTGACGCACCGCATTTATATTACATTTCGGGTTTGTGATTTCTTCGCCTTCAAAAAATATCTGTCCCTTTGTGGGCACTTCAAGCAGGTTAAGACAACGCAGAAATGTGCTTTTACCGGAACCGGAAGGGCCTATGATTACAACCTTTTCGCCTTTGTGTATGGTTTCGGTTATACCTTTTAAAACGTGAATTTCGTTGTTTTTTCCAAAATTCTTTTCAAGATTTTTAACGTCTATCACTCTTACGAAGTCTCCTTTCCAAAATACCCAAAAGCCATGACATTATCATAACCAAGGCAAGATAAACCAAAGCTATAAGCAGAATCGGATTTATATTGTCGTATGTGGTATTTTTGATTTGGTTTCCGGCTTTTGTAAGGTCAACAACCGCAACATATCCCGCTACGGACGTTTCTTTCAAGAGGGCTATTGCCTCGTTGCCTATGGCAGGAAGAATGTTTTTTATTGCCTGAGGCAGAATTATCTGAGTCATAGTCTGCATTCTTGACAGTCCCAAAGACCGTCCGGCTTCCGTTTGACCTTTATCAATAGCCATGATGCCGGAACGTATGGTTTCGGCAAGATATGCTCCGGAATTTATTCCGAAAGTTAAAATTGCAACCGGAATACCGTTTTTTGCCGATACAAATATAATGAAAAAGAAGATAAGCAGCTGTACAACAACAGGCGTACCTCTTATAACGGTTATGTAGATATTACACAAAACGTCCAATATTTTCAGTTTTGGGTTGCCGTCGGCGAAAACCTTGATCATTGCGACAACCGTACCTATAAACAGGCCTATCAAAAATGCACCGAAGGTGATGATAAGCGTGTTTTTAAAGCCGTCTATCAATACCGAGTACCGGTCGGCAACAATAAACGTCTGATATAGTCTTTCAAGCCAAGCATTAAACCAAGTCATAATTATTTGCGTCCACATTATAATGAACGTATCCCTTTCATAAGAGTACAGATAGAGAATTAAGCGGTACAGTTTTCAGCCTGTACCGCTTAAAGTGCCGATTAGTTATTCTTCGTCAAACGGGAGCTCGTATTTTTCAAATATTTTCTTGAGCGTTCCGTCGCTCTTTATGGCTTTAATGGCCTTGTTTATATTTTCCGTAAGCTCATCATTGCCGAGTTTAAGAGCTATTGCGTAAGCCTCTTGAGTAAGAGCCTCGTCCAACACAACGGTAGCACCGTTTTGTTTAGCGGACAACGCACGTGCAACGGCATCGTCTATAACAACGGCGTCAACCTTGTTGGTTGTAAGAGCGGAAACAGCTTCTGCACCTGTTTTGAAGGACATAATCGAGAAACTGTTATCAAGCAGATACTGTTCGCCTGTTGTGCCTTCCTGACACGCAATTTTTTTGCCTGTAAGATCAGCTGCCTTTTTAATATCGCTGTCTTTATTAACTATAATGGCTTGAGAAGCGGTGTAATAATCATCTGAAAAATTCATGCTTTTTCTTCTCTCGTCATTAGCGGTGATACCGGCAACGGCCATATCGTATTTGCCTGTTGCGGCACCTGTAAGAGCTGCATCAAAATCAATATTTGTGATTTCAAGCTCATAACCGAGATAATCTGCAATTGCCTGTGCAATTTCAACATCTGCACCCACTATTTCCTTGCCTTCAATATATTCAAAAGGCGGGAATTCGGCGTTGGTTGCCATAGTAAGTACGTTTTTGTCTTTGCCGCACGCAGCAAGTGAGATCATCATAGCAAATGCCAGGAATAAAGTAACCAGTTTTACAAATTTTTTGTTCATAATTAAACACCTCCATGCTCATAATTATACACATGTATGAATAAAAGTGCAATACATTTGTTAAAATTTATTTTCGCCTGTTGTAAATATCCTTCGCCGTCAGCCGTGAAAACATATTTTTTGCACGGAACGATACAGCCTCTTAATCCGACACGTCGATATCGTGTGTTATTGAAAGAGTGTAATCGGGGTACATTTCGCCTATTTCTCCGGTCAGCGTTTTTATACATTCGCGTGCGTCTGCGTCAAAGCTTATAACAACGTCAAAACGGATATCCTTTGCGGACGTGTCCGCATAAAACCCGTGCATCTGCAACGCCCACTCGTGCGACATTACTTTTTCCTGCACATTATTGCGTATTCTTGCGGATTCATCATCCTTGGTGTTATAGGAGTAAACGCCTATACCCGTAAGAATAACGCCCGTTTCCTTATATACATTGAGCTGTACACGTCTTGTAAGAAGGTCAACCTCCTCAACAGTCATTGTATCGGGCAATTCCAAATGCACCGAGCCGTAATTTTTGTTTGGCCCGTAGTTTGTCAGTATCAAATCAAAAGCACCGCGTACCTCCGGCTCGTCGGTGAGTATACTTTTTATTTTCTGCGTGGTTTGGGCATCCGACCGCTGACCTAAAATATCGTTTACCGTTTCCGTCATCATTTCTATACCGGATTTTATTATTATTGCGGATATAACAACGCCAACATATGCTTCAAGCGATATACCCGTTACAATAAAAATAATTGCCGAAAGCAGGACAGAGGCCGAAAGCACGGCGTCAAAAAATGCGTCCGCACCCGATGCGACAAGTGCGCTTGAATTTACCCTTTTGCCACGACTCTTTACATATCTGCCCAAAATCAGCTTTACCGCAACTGCCGTAGCTATAATAACAAGCGAAATTACGGAATAATCCGCTTCCTCCGGATGAATGATTTTTTTAACCGACTCCACAAGCGAAGTTATGCCGGCATACAGCACTATCGCCGAAACGATCATCGCACTTAAATATTCGATACGGCCGTAGCCCATGGGATGTTTTTTATCCGGCTTTTTTGCCGAAAGCTTTGTTCCCACAATCGTGATGACAGATGAAAGTGCATCGGAAAGGTTGTTGACCGCGTCCAATACAACAGCTATCGAATGGGATATTAACCCCACGGCGGCTTTAAAGCCTGCAAGAAATATATTTGCAATAATTCCGATAACGCTTGTTCTTACGATTACGGCGTCTCTTTGAAGTGTTTCGTCGGCAGTATTTATATTATTTTCAGCTCTGTTCATAATATTTAACCTCCGCATTTATAACTCTTTTGACTGTGTTTTCACAAATCCGGCACGTTAAAATTATATCAAAAACCCGTTTTTTGTCAATGCAACACTATTTTTTCTACACAATAATGTGCATTTTTAGGGATTGACAAATAAAAAAAACAGCAGTATTATAATGTTATAATCATTGGTTGGCGTGGGAGACAGTGTTATGCTACATACATTAAACAGGGAATGGAAAGTATATCTTATTCAACACTCTCATACAGACATAGGCTTTACGGAGCGTCAGGAAAAGCTGATGCGTTATCATTGCGACTTTATATTGCAGGCAACGGAGCTTTTGAATAAAATCCACAGCGGCGTCATAACCGGTGCGGAAGGGTTTAAGTGGCAATGCGAGAACCAGTGGCAGGTAGAAAATTTTTATAAATATGCAACAGAGGAAAGCAAGCGTGATTTTGAAAAATATGTAAAAAGCGGAGAGATAGGTCTTTCGGGCAATTATCTTAACATGACCGAGCTTATTGATTACGACGTTTTAAATTCAAGAATCCAAAAGGCAAAAAAGTTTTCGGATAATATCGGATATGCAATAAAGAGTGCAATGTCGGCGGATGTTAACGGCTACGCATGGGGCTATGCCGACGCTTTGGCGGAAAACGGAATTGAAAATTTGTTTTGTGCCTCACATTCGCATCACGGCATCTTTCCGCTGTATAAAAAACAGCAGCCTTTTTTCTGGGAAACACCGAAACACAATAAAATACTTGTGTGGAGCGGCGAGCATTACCAGCTTGGCAACGAGATGTTTTTATCACCGCACGCAGGTCAGACATATATGTGCGTGGATGAAATCAAAGAAAAAATAGATAACAGAACCTTTCTCAGCACAAGTGCCGAAAAAACCAAAGCCGAGGAGACAGAGCTTTGTCAGATCCGCTTGTCGCGATATTTGAATGAATTGGAGCAGGAAGGCTATCCGTTTAACTTTGTTCCCGTGCTTGTATCGGGAACGTATACAGATAACGCTCCGCCTAACGTGCATATAGCAGAGCGTGTGAATGAAATGAATAAAATATTCGCAGGCAGGATTGTTGTTGAAATGGCAACGCTGGACGACTTTTTTGCCGAGGTGAAAAAGAATACCGATAAAATCCCGTCATACAGCGGTGATTTTCCCGATTGGTGGGCAGACGGTGTAGGTTCAACGGCAAATGCGGTTAAGGTGTTTAAGGACGCACAGCGTAAATATGATTTATGCTGTAAGCTGGACCGCGACGGAACAAGAGGCGACAGCAAATTAAAAGAAGACGCCGCGGAAAATATAATGCTGTATGCGGAGCATACATGGGGCTATTCCTCATCGGTAAGCGAGCCTTGGGATTTTATGGTGGGGAATTTGGAAAAGAAAAAAGACGCGTATGCAACAAACGCAAACACATATATATCTGAAAATCTGGATCAGATACTTGCGTCGTACGGCGAGGTATCAATACGCGAAGGAAGGCGTCAGCTTTTCAAGATAATAAATCCGCATGACATTGACTATTGCGGAACCGTCAAGCTTTACATAGAGTTTTGGGAATATCTTGACGGCATCAGATTCGATAACAGCGTCAGGGTTAAATGTACCGACATTAACACAAAAGAGATATTGCCGTGTCAGCAAACAACAATAGCCAGGGCGTTTGAAATAGAAGTTGCGGTTAATTTAAAGCCGCACGAGGAAAAAATTGTTGAAATAACCAAAGATGAAACCGTACCGGCAAAGACCGTCAGAAACCACGCATATATGGGTTCAGAGGGCGTGCGGGACATATTAACAAGCGAAAATACCGCTATGCCGTTTTTTATCGACACCCCTTACTACAGCGTAAAATTCACTAAAGACAAAGGCATAACGTCTGTATTTGACAAGACCAACAATGCCGAGCTGATCAACAGCGAAGCGGAGCATCTGCCGTTTTCGGGCGTATATGAGTACACACCGGCAAAAGACGGTATGTGCAGGACGCGCAGGCTGATGGGCAGAAACCGTTGCAGTATGAATACCGATAGGTACAGCGGGACTTTGTCAGACGTAAGAATAGTTGAAGACGGCGATGTTTTCACAACCGCCAAGCTGGATTATAAGCTTGAGGGCACTTGTTTTTACAGCGTTTTTCTGAAGGTATATAAAACCTGTGCAATGCTTGAAGCAAAGGTGTGCATGCATAAGAAAAGTGTGTGGGAGCCGGAGAATTTGTATATATCGCTGCCGTTTACAGCCGGCACGGGCGAGGAAACATATATCGACAAAACGGGATGTATCATCCGTCCGGGCATAGACCAGCTGCCGGGCAGTTGTCAGAGCTTTTATCTGCTTTTAAACGGATACGTTAAAAAAGGAAAAGATTTTGACTTGATTCTTGCGTCCAAAGACGCACCGCTTATTGTTTTCGGTCCGCGTGAGGCGGCACCTGTCAAGCTTTGCAGCTGCGATAACATCGCATTGAACAATGCATCGCCGTATTCGTGGGTTATGAATAATTTTTGGGAAACAAACTTCAAAGCCGATTTGGGCGGATTTTATGAGTTTACATATACCCTTACAACACGCAACAAAGAGGCGGTTTCTGAAGAAATGGAGGTTTGTAAAGCCATAAACGAGGGCGTTTGCGGTTTTTACATATAAGCCTGTTATGAAATATCGGATTTTGATGGATGTCGGAGGCACAGGCATAAAAGGCACTTTTGCCGACGAAACGGGAAAGGTAAACGGGAAAATCCTGCAGTTTGCGTCAAAGTCGAAAGAGTCAAAGACGGAAATTGTGAATAATTTTTGCCGCATAATTAAAGAAATCTGGAACAGCATCAATGACGGCAATAAAGCTTTAACCGGTATTGCAATGGCGTGTCCCGGCCCGTTTGATTATGCAAACGGAGTGTTTCTGATAAAAGAGCTGGGCAAATACAACGCTGTGTATAACGTCAGTTTGCCGGACGAGATTTTAAAAGCAAAAGCCGAAAATGATATGTATTTTTTGGACGAGAGCTGTTCTTTCAGATTTATAAATGATGTTGAAGCGTATGCCAGAGGCGCTTATACGCGTCAGGAAATAAAAAAATACTCACGTATATTGTTTTTGTGCATAGGCACAGGCTGCGGTTCTGCTTTTATGGCGGACGGCAAAATATGCACAGATACATCTCAGGGCGTACCCGAAAACGGCTGGGTGTATGCCGTGCCGTTCAGGGAATCCGTCATTGATGATTATATATCCGCAAGAGGGATAGAGAGTCTGGGGAAAAAACATTTAAAAAAGCAGTTAACACCGCATGAAATAAGCAAAATGTATGACGAAGGCATACCGTCTGCTATTGCGGTTTATAAAGAATTTGGTTATAATTTAAAGGAAGCTATAGAGCCGATAGTCCTTAATTTTAATGCCGATGCTGTTGTGTTGGGCGGAAAAATAAGTCGGTCAGCACATATGTTTATAAAGCCGCTTGAAGAAGGGTGCAAGGGAATAAAGATACTTATTGAACCCGATACAAGCAAAATGACATGCATTGGACTTGAAAGCTTATTTTAAATGGGGGCATGATTTATGAATTTAACAAGGGATAAGGCTGCACCACCGTTGTACATACAGTTGTTTCAACAGCTTATGGAGCGTATAAAGAGTAATGTTTACCCGACAGGTTCAATTATACCGAGTGAAGCATTGCTTGAGAAAGAGTTTAATGTAAGCCGTATGACGGTTCGTCTTGCGATAGGCGAGCTGGTTAACATGGGTTACGTTGAACGTATGCGTGGAGTGGGCACTATTGTAACTTACGGCAAAATAGTTGAAAATCTAAAGGGAATCATCAGTTTTTCCGAGGAAATGGCTCAGCACGGTGCCACAATGACAACAAAATACTGTAAAATTGAAAAAACAGAAGCACCGTTGTTGGCAGCACAAAATTTGGGAATTGATCTTTACAGCG
Organism: uncultured Clostridia bacterium; assembly: GCA_905233855.1. GTDB lineage: Bacteria > Bacillota > Clostridia > UBA1381 > CAJOGA01 > CAJOGA01. Next base: position 11,319 of record CAJOGA010000043.1, on the reverse strand, counting down.
ATGTTTATCTTCTGAAAAGACTCAGATGTGCCAATGATAAACCGTTGGTATATTCGTTAACCTATCTGAATATACCGAATTTGCCGTTGGACAAAAGCTATTACGAAGATTCGCTGTATAAATTTTTAAAAACGGATTTTGAAATTATTATGGCAAAAGGTCAGGACTTTTTGGAAGCAACACTTGCCGAAGGCGATATTGCCCAGTATTTGGAACTTCCGAAAGGATTTCCTGTTTTCAAGAGAACAAGAATAGCTATGGATCAGAATAACAAAGTGTTGGAATATACAGTTTGTTATTATCCGGGAGACAAATATAAGTATAGCGTATCTCTGTAAGGCGGCAATACAAGGAGAACTTAAATGATACAGTATAATTCTTACAATAACTACGATTTAGACCCTATGGTTTACGTCAGTGGTTATGGCGGTGCTGTTATGGCAGGCAACGAAAAAATATCAGCATCAGTAAGGGATAAAATCGAAAAAGGTGCAAAAACAATAGCGTTTGATTTATATCCGGGTGTTGATAAAAACAGGGTAATGGAGCTTGCAAGAGCACTTGAGCCGGACAGAATTATAGAGACGGATACCTGTAAATTAAGCGAAGATGAACTGGAAAACAAATTTGGACGCAACATAACCGATGACCGTGTTTTCGGCGTCATTTCCGCTTGCACTCTTGAGGAGTGTTTTGATAGCGAAAAAATAGAATCATGCAGAAAAGAAATAAGCGCATCGGACGCACTGACAATAATTGTCGGCGTGGGAGCAACGCTCCTTGCAACGCCTGACGTGCATTATTACTTTGATATTACCCGTTGGGAGATACAGTTAAGGTTCAGACGCGGTGCGACGAACTGGATGTTTAAAAATCCGGATCAGCCGCTGCTGACCAAATACAAAATCGGCTTTTTTGTTGAATGGCGGCTTGCCGACCGATATAAAACAGCAAACCTTCGCAATATAGATTACTGGATAGACGCTAATCGACACGATGAGCTTCGCATGATAAATTCAGACGCTTTTCTTGCCGGGTTCATGCAGGCGACAAAGAAGCCGGTGCGTATGCAGGCGTACTACGACCCAAGTGTTTGGGGCGGTTATTGGATGAAAAACATGTTCAACCTGCCCGAAAACGGAAGTAATTACGGTTGGTCATTTGACGGCGTGCCTGAGGAAAACAGCTTCAAGCTTGATTTTGACGGAGAATGGATAGAATTTCCCGCAATAGATCTGGTGTTTTTGTATCCGGAGCAGCTGCTCGGGAAGCGTGTATACGGCAGATTCGGAGCGGAATTTCCTATACGGTTCGATATGCTGGACACTATGGACGGCGGCAATTTGTCGCTGCAGGTGCATCCTCTGACAAGCTATATACAGCAAAAATTCGGCATGCACTACACGCAGGATGAAAGCTACTATATCCTGGACAGCACAGACGAAAGCTGTGTGTATTTGGGAGTTAAACAGGACGTTGTCCCACAGGAGATGAAAAAAGATCTTGAGGCGGCAAACAAAGGACAGATACAATTCCCCGACGAAAAATACATCAACTGTTTTCCTGTAAAAAAACACGACCATGTTTTAATTCCCGCAGGCACAACGCATTGTTCCGGAAAGAACACCATGGTGCTTGAAATAAGCGCGACGCCGTATATCTTCACGTTTAAAATGTGGGATTGGGGCAGGATAGGGTTAGACGGCCTGCCGCGGCCTGTACATATAGAGCATGGCATGAACAATATTCAGTTTAACAGAGATACCGATTGGGTGCAGGAAAATTTACTGCATCAGGAAAAGGTTATCTATCAGGATAAAGATATTTTGGTTGAGCATACCGGTTTGCATGCTTTTGAGTATCTGGAAACGGTAAGATATTCCCTTAAAAAGCCAATAGCATGCGAGACGGATGATTCCGTTATAATGCTTAATCTGGTAGACGGCAAGGAAGCATGGATAAAGAGTCCTACCGATGCTTTTGAGCCTGTGAAAATACATTATGCGGAAACCTTTATTATTCCGTGTGATGTTGAGACGGAACAGAAGTGAAATTTATAACTGCACATGTAAGATAACATTAATCAGATAATTCCTTATTTTTTGTTACTCCTTTTCAATTTATTTTTACAAAACAAGAGCGTTAATCAAATTTTCCGTAAAGTTGAGATACGCTCTTGTTTTGCGTTTGCTTTTTATTATTGTTCAGCAGGCTTTAAACAGTGCGGCTATATCCTAAAGTCAATTTTGAAAAACATATTGACAAAGAAATACTTCTTCGGTACACTAACATCAGGACGGTACAGGCCGAATTGCGTAGCGTGCGGACGAATATCCTTGTTGTGCAGACGCTTTTGACGGCAACACGTGAGTGTTATTTCTATATAAATATGTTAAAAATATCGAGGAGGCAAATATCGGTGAGTAAATTGCATGATTTTATTGAGGAAGCGGGCGTGTTTTTTCTTGCCACAGAGGACGGCAAGCAGCCGAAGGTAGCACATATCGAGATAGACGATAAGGAGTATTTTACCGTGGGGGATTTTAAGGCGGTATACCGTCAAATGACCGATAATCCGCTTGTTGAGATAGTATCTTTAAATCCTAAGGCCGGAAAATGGCTCAGATATACCGGCAGGGCAGTTTTTGACGACGCACCGGAGTATGCGGAAAAGATTTTGGAAATGTTGCCGGAGCTCAGAAATATTTACAACGAAAAGACAGGCTACAAAATGGCTATATTCCATCTTGAAGACGCACAAGCTGTCATTCTGGATATGGCAGGAAACACAGAAAAGCTTATTTAACGGAGTCGGGATATGAAGAAGGTTGTTATCGCCGAGGGGAATTTGCGGAGTGGGAAAAAGATACTTTATATCAATGCGTGTGTGAGAAAAGAGTCCCGCACCAACAGATTGGCACTCGAATTGATTGAAAGGCTTGACGGAAACTGTTGTGAGATAAAGCTTTCGGACGAAAAATTACACCCGTTGAAAGACGAACAGCTTTTGAAACGGACAAAGCTTATTGAAAAAAATGATTATTCCGATGCAATGTTTGACTGTGCAAAGCAGTTTGCGGCGGCGGATGAAATTGTGATTTCCGCACCGTATTGGGATTTTTCTTTTCCTGCTGCTTTGAAGGTGTATCTTGAGAATATTTATGTTATAGGGATAGTTTCGGAGTATGGAGCGGACGGCGTACCGCAAGGTCTTTGCAGGGCAAAAACGCTTTATTACGTTACTACCGCCGGCGGACCTTATTTGCCGGATTTCAGCTATGATTATATCAAAACCCTTGCCACCGTTTGTTTCGGCATAAAAAACACGGTAATTATAAAAGCGGAAAGGCTTGACGAACAGGGTTTTGATCCCGACAGTATTTTAGAGCGTACGGTACGCGACTTGGATGAAAGTATTATCAGATAGGGAAGGTGCGGCTTCCTTCGACGGAAAACACGCCATTACAATTGAAGCTGAAACGATTATATTTTTGAATATAGCTTATTTTTTCTGATATTGCTTGTGGCAGACCTTGCTTTTCCGACAGTCTGACGGCACGGATAAAATCCGTGCCGTCGTTTTTATATCAGCCCATTTTATTCATAAAAAACTTGTTCTTTTCGTTCATTTTGCTTTGTACTCTGTTCAACGCTTCACCGAAATTAGTAATTTAAGGAGAGAGCTCCGGCACCGAATTATAGCAGTGTTTAAAGCTGTTTTGCATAAGCCTGATTACCCTACAAATTTACACTACGAGTTCAAATAAAAGTTTACTCAAATCGTCGGGTTTGCCGACTGCACAGTGTGTGCTTAAAGCTCTCTTAGATGAGATCTTTTTTTATGCAAAAACAGTCTATTGTAAAATTATTGACAAGTTGGTATATATGCTATATATTGATATTAAAAGAGTATTTTTTAATTATATATGTAAACGATTACAACATGGCTGTGCAGTTAAATATGTAATTTAAATAATTGCAAATAAAAAAAGGGAGTGTAATTATTATGAATAAAACGTTAAAATTAATGATAACTGCTATTGTGGCATTTTCTATGATGATTCCTTATTTATCAACAGTTGCAAATGCCGGAATAACAGACGAATCCGATTATATCGGTTTTTTGTTCAAGGGAAGCGCCGGAAGCTTTACGGCAGATGATGAGGGATTGCATATTAAAGGTGCAGGCTCAAACAGTATGTACGGTGTGTATAAGCCGGAGGACGTAATAAGCGGCCATTTCTATGCTGAAATTGACGCAGACGTTGAAGCTCCGATGGGCTTGGCTTTAGTTAAAAAAACCAACGGTGCACCTGACCCGGATAACTGGACGGCTATTAATATTTATTCTTCAAACAACACTATTCATGTACAGGCGATAGACCGTCAAAACGGGGTTGATAACGTTTTGGACAATACGGGTAAATGTGCCGAAAAAAATTTAATGAAGCGTTATGATGTAGCTTTGGACGGAAGATACTCCACAATTTCCAAGCATACTTTAAAAAAGGTTAGAATTTTCCATAACGCCAACACAGGCACGTTTAACTTCTTTGTAAAATACGGAAACACAATTGCCGGCGAATGGACCGAGGGCTGGCTTGAGTTAGCTCCGTCGCAGGAATGGAACGCTTGGGACAGTGAATATTATATTGTGCCTTTTGTGAGAGACAGCTCGCAAACCGTTACATATAACAACTTATTCGCAACAGCAAAGCCTATGGACGACCAAAATGACACTCAATCTCCGTTTAAGGCGGTAGAACGTGAATATAATTGGGGCGGACATTTTGGAAATGCCATTGTTGTTACATTTGACGACCGATTCCAATACAAAGATGAGGATGTTAAGCTGGTATTTTGGGAAGAAAACAATTATGTTCCTATGTGGCAGCTTACCGACGAAATAGGTATCAGCACTGAATTTGTAGAATCATGGGATACTTCAAGTCCGAGATTGGAGGGTTGCTTCGAACCTATGTCGGAGCGATTCGGCAGATTTAATTCTGTGGAAATTATAGAAGATAATTCTGTGCGAAAAATAATTAAATGGCATCACGTTTTAATTAATCCAAACTATGAAATACTGGCGTCTGAGAAAAGAAAGTCCGACGAAAATGACTTATATGATCTTGGCAGCTATACAGGTGATTTGCCGGAGGTGGATGAGTATTGGACAATATATCCCGACGGAACAACTGCAAGAAATATATTCTTTTATCCTAAGCTGGACACAAACGCCTGGAACAACGGACACGAATTATCCGAGCCTATGCTGTTTTTAAACGGAAAAGGAAATAAAGGCCCGTCAGCCTACGTTCCTGACGTTGTTCTTACATATGCAAATGCAGGCGCAGATGAAAAAATCGAGCTTACAAAAGGTATAATGAAACAAATTAATAACAACTCGATAAAGTTCAAAGATGAATTTGCGGGAGTAATAAGTAATTGGGAGCAATTTATTGTTGTTAATCACACAAACGATGTCAGCATGTACAGCGTCTGGAACAACGAAAATAACCAGGAATATATAGACGGTGGCGTATATGCCGGTTATAAGATGGATATCGACCAAACATGGCACAGTATGGATCTTCCGTTTAGTCATTTCCCAATGAATTATGAATATTATTGGCTTGACAGAGATAAAAACATTGCAACATGGAACAATGTCCCTCAGCACGCGTCATATTGCGGTATCGGTCAGTATAATGCCCGTGACTGGAGAGATGGATCGGGTAAATTCAAGATTGACGAACGCGGCAGAAAGTATCGCGAGTTCACAACTCTGCTTGGCTTGGTGGATACCTCTGACAGCGGCTTAGAGCAGGCGAAAATAAATTCTGCTACATGGATAAAGCCGGGCGAAATCAAACGTCATGACGCCAACAGCTGCTACGACGGAATAGATTATACCAAAAAAATTATTGAATTCACGCGTATCCAAGACGCAATTTGTTATTTCTCCATCACTCCTTCCGAAGGCGCGGTTATCAGCAATCCTGCGTTTTGTATTAAAGAGTGGGGAGATGAGCCGTTCAACATTTTCCTGAATAACAATAAGCTGGCATACGGGATCGATTATGCGGCGGAGGTTATTGAAGACGGTTCGTTAATTGTTTGGCTTAACAAAACTATAGATTCCCGTGCTATGATTTATGTTACCGCCGAAGACGAAATGAATGCAGCAGAAGTTATACCTGTTCCAAAAAGAGAAAATCTGGTGAAAAATCCAAGCTTTGAAAACGATATGGACAGTTGGAACATAAAAGAGTTGACTAATGCAAGCGGTGCCTGCTATACCGAAACAAAAGGGCCTTATAAGGGCAACAGAAACCTTGCTTTGTGGAAAAACAGCGCTTACGAAGTAGCGGCTTATCAGAATATCGAAAATCTTACAGACGGAACTTATACAGCCAGAGCTATGGTGCGTGCCAGCATTAAAAACGGCGACGCTAAAATGATAATAACAGGCTTCGATATTACAGATGAATCCAAAGCTATAGAAATTCCAATATCTAAAACCAACAGTTCTAACTATATGCAACTGGAAATACCCGATATCCATGTAACAAGCGGAAAGCTTACTATGGAGTTTTATGCAAATGCCTCAGGCGGCGATTGGGTTAACGTTGATAATGCGGCGCTTTATAAAGATACCGGTATCTATCTTTCGGGACTTAATGTCAGCGACGCTAAGCTTAGCCCTGAATTTGACCCTGATACTACCGAATACAAAATAAGCGTACCAAACGAAACAGAAAGTATTACCGTAACACCCGTTGCAGAAAGTACGGATTCCGTAGTTAAAGTAAACGGCGTTATTATAAATAACGACAGTTCATCAGAGTCTATAGCGTTAAAAGAAGGAAAAAATACAATTAAAATCGAGGTGAGCTTCCCGGGCAATCCTCTGTCCAATATATATTGGATTACGGCAGAGCGTTTAGAGGAGTATTCAGCCGAACGGATAAATTTGGTGAAAAATCCGGGCTTTGAAGAGGGCATCAGTAATTGGGTTATCTCATCGGATGAATCTAACATCAACGCTTGTTTTGTCGATAATAACCCGTTTGACGGTGAGCAAAATCTTGCCGCTTGGAAAACCTCCGATTATGAAACAGAGGCATATCAAGATATTGACGGCCTGGAAAACGGTTTATATATCGCCAAAGCAATGGTGCGTTCAAGCATTAAAAACGGCAGTGCTGTGATGAAGGTAAAGGGCTTTAATATCGAGGACGAAAACGAAGAATTGCAAATCGCCATTCCTGCCACCGAAGGCAGCAGCTATCTGCCGGTTGAAATTGCGGATATTAATATAACAAACGGGAAAATATCTGTAAGCTTCTCTGCGAAAAGCACCGGCGAAGAATGGCTTAATATTGATAATGTAGAGCTCTATCAGAAAACCGGCACATATCTTTCCGGTTTGGAAATCAGCGACGGCGTGCTTGAGCCTGCGTTTTACGATCACACAACCGAATATGCCGTAAATGTGCCATATAATGTATCAAGCATTACACTTAAGCCTACGGCAGAGGACGATAGCTCTGTAATCAGGGTAAACGGCAATGTTGTTAGCAGCGAGGAAACTAAGCCTATTCAGCTGTCGGTAGGAGAAAATACAATTAAAATTACAGTATCGTCAAAGCAAGGCGTGCCGAGCAGAACATACACTGTAAAAGTAACCCGCAAGAATCAGGTGTCATCGGCATTACGCGGAAATCTGGTAAAGAATCCGGGCTTTGAAGACGGCATTGCCAACTGGGATATATGGGTAAGAAACAGCAGTAGCAACGGCGCTTGCTTTATAGACGACAGTCCGTATGACGGGGAGAAAAATCTTGCTCAATATAAAGATTCTTCCTATGAAATATCGGCATATCAGAACATTGAAGGCTTAGAGGACGGCGTTTATACAGCCCGTGCAATGGTGCGTTCCAATGTTAAAAATAATAATGCTGTAATGGAAATAAAAGAATACGGCGGCAATTCTTTGAAGGTTGCCTTCCCTATAACCGAAGGCGATGAGTATGTTCCGGTAGAGATTAAGAATATCAATGTATCAACCGGAAAAGCGTCTATCAATTTTTACACAAAGGGCGCCGCGGATGAATGGATTAAAGTTGATAATGCGGAATTTTACAAAAACATTGATGAGGAAATAAACGTTGAATGTTCGGTTTCGGCACCGGACAAATTGCTTGTCGATGACGAATTTGATGTTGATATTAACATTTCGGAAAATTCTTATGCTTGCGCAGGCAGTTTAAAGCTTGTATATGACAATACTGTATTTGCACTTGCAAATGTAAGGGCCGGCGACCTGTTGTCCGCCGCCAATCCAAATGTAAATACAAATAATAACAATGCCATAACCGTAAGCTGGGAAAATTTAAAAACACCTATTACCTCAGAAGGCACAATTTTAACTGTAACGTTTAGAGCGTTGGCGGAAACTCCTTCAGAAAGCGAATTCAGGCTTGAAGACTGCACAATAACAGACAGCTTCAATAACGCGCTTATAGAATGTTCCGTAATTAATGATACTGTAAATGTTTTCTCCGGCTTAACTCAAACAAGTTATACCAAAGAAGGAAACAGATTGAAATTTGTCAGCGATGTAAAGATACGTCAACCTAAAGGCGTCCTTATCGTGGCTCTTTATAAGGACAATAATTTGGTTGGTATAAGCACAGAATATTTAGCTAACAAAGGAACCGTTATATCATATATAGATGAATGTGAGTTTGACGATATTAAAGTAATGGTATGGGATTCTTTAGCCTTAATGAGCCCTGTTTATAACTTTGAAAAAGTAAAAATTAAATAACGAAATATATGCTTTTGTACATTGCTGCAGCAAAACGGTCTTGCTGCCAACCTGTTGAAAAAGTGGTTCTGCCTCAAGGTAAAATGAGTTAAAAACTATAGGCTTTAAAAAACATCTGAAAATATTAAAACGGCAAGGAGAATATTGAAAAATCCTTGCAGTTTTTTGCGCTGTTTTTCCTCCGCTATATACAGTTGAATTACAAAAAAAGGCCATCCCCACGCATTTTGTAGGGGATGACCGTTTTCACGGTATTACGGATTATTTTGCCGTATTGCCCATAAAAAACTTGTTCTTTTCGTTCATTTTGCTTTGTACTCTGTTCAACGCTTCACCGAAATTAGTAATTTAAGGAAAGTGCCGTAAACCCTTATTCTACAAGGGTTTACGGTGTTCTGTGTTTTAGAGGAAATTTTATTTTTTTTGTTCAATTTTTAATCGTCATAGTCTTTTATCTCTAATATTTTATCTGCTGAAACATATATGGTTGTGCTTTGAGGTTTCTTTGAGTTACCTATACATTGAACTAACACACCAACAAGCTTTATCTGTGAATTGTTTAAGAATATTGGAGAGCCTGAGTAACCTTCTTCTGCACAAAGGTCAAGATAACCCTCTCTGTCCTCTGTAAAATCACTTGGTAATGAGGAAATATATCCTTTCTTGAATAGCGGGAATTTGTGATGTGTGCTGCTTATTCCTTTGGGATAACCTATTGTCAGCACTTCACTTAATATATTTATTTTGTTAAATTCCTCTTTAGTCATAATATCCTTTTCATATATAGCGGTGTAAAACATTTCTTTTCCTGTAATCTCTTTTAATTTTTCAGCTATCGGCTTTACCTTGCAATATGCAATATCGTATTCATCAGAACAATACCACCTGACATTTGCAGTAATCGGTATTGTAATAATAGTATCGTTTTCTTTGTAATGAACCGAAACTGTTATAGCTGATTCTGTAGGAATAACAAAGTGCCTTGCTGTAACTATTACAGGAGTATTGTTTATTATTGCATAAAATCCTGTTGCGGAGCATATATGCGGTTTATCTTCTGAAATATTTTTTGAACTTATATTTACAGTAAGATATTTTAAAAAATCATAACTATTCATTTACTGAACATCCTTTCTACACTTTTATCAATGTATTTGTCTAATTCTTTTCTTGGGATTTTCCATATCCTGCCGATACGAAATGCACCAAGCTCACCACTATTTAAGAGGCGGTATAATGTGTTCTCGCCAATGCCGAGATATTCCATAGCCTCATAAGCGGTTAAAACATCATAATCGTTGTTAAACATTATAAAACCACTCCTCACATTAAGTATATTTAAATGTCATTATTATTCGTTTTTAATCGGTTTCTGACACCCAAAAAACAGATATAATAACTATGAAATCAATAAATGAGAGGTGGTTTATATATTTAACAACACACATTTTATATCAAGCGGTATCAGAAACAATGTGCCGCCGCTTCTGCAAATCATTATGTGGGAGCTTATAAAACAGATGCCTGTAGATAAGCAAGACTATCTACAGGTTTTTTCTTTGTCTGTAAAAGATGGCAGACAGAGAATTAAACACACTCAGGAAGTTCCTGAGTATAGCAAGGAATATGTTATCTTTATCGAAAACCCTGTTACAGAAAAGGTTTTTGTGATAGACGATAAAACACATTCCACAATGATATTAGCAAATGAATATTAAAGGAGGATTTTTAGAATGAGAGAAACAAATAATGTTGTATGCTCTGAGTGTGGAGCAGTATTAACGGAGAGTAACACACATAGTTTTGACGGACAGATTTTTTGCGAGGATTGTTTTAACAGATGCACAACCACCTGTGATAACTGCGGTGAAAGAATTTGGAGAGATAATGCAGAGGGCGATTCCAACTATACCCTTTGCAGTCATTGTTATGAATATAGTTATACAACTTGCGAGGACTGCGGAAGATTGATACATAACGAAGATGCTTTGTATGAGGATGGCGAAGATTACCCCTATTGCAGAGATTGCTTTGAAAAGTTGAATAGTGATGCAATTAAAAATTACAGTTATAAGCCTGAGCCGATTTTCTACGGCTCAGGCAATCTTTTTTATGGGGTTGAATTGGAAATGGACAAAGGCGGTGAAGAACACTCAAACGCTCAAAAACTGCTTGATATTGCAAATAGGAATGGGGAAAGAATTTACTGCAAACACGACGGTAGTATAAATGACGGTTTTGAAATGGTGTCCCATCCAATGACACTTGACTATCATACCAACAGTATGAATTGGCTTGATGTATTTGAAAAAGCGGTTGAAATGGATTACCGCTCTCATAATACTTCAACTTGTGGTCTGCATATACATTGTTCCCGCTCTGCCTTTGGTAAAGATTATGAACAGCAGGAACAGGCAATCGGCAGAGTTGTATTCTTTGTAGAAAGGCATTGGAACGAGCTTGTAAAATTCAGTCGCAGAACA
>CAJOGA010000042.1 GCA_905233855.1 uncultured Clostridia bacterium | reverse complement strand
AAAGTTGATACCGATAAGCAATATCTGATTGAGGTGTTGGAAGAAAATAAAGATTTGAATGTTGTAACGCAGGATTCTCAATACGGAAAATTCATAACGTCAATAAAAGGAATTGAGCAGGGCGGCGATTATTATTGGATGTATTATATCGACGGGGAATTTGCACAAGTCGGTGTTTCAAACTGTGAAATAGAAGACGGAAAAACTTACGATTTTAAAATCGAAAATATTAATCAGGAGACAGAATAATGATTAATTCAGTATTTATGTTGGGAAGCTCTTTTAATAAGAACAGGAAAGTGTCAATAGCTTTTATGGCAGGCTGGATAGCTTATATAATTATTAATCAATTATATTTGGGCTTGTTTCCGCTTGTAAATGCAATAGCGTTTTTAGCTGTAACAGTGAGTATTAATTTTGTGAAAAATAAAAAGATAAATACGGTACTGTCGGTATTTTCAATTTTGATATGGAGTATAATTATAGATATAATTTGTTATTATATGTACCCTTTGTTTTCATCGAACCAAAGCATATTCGGATATGTTTGGCAAGGGATATTGTTTAATTATAAATATGTTTTCTCAAATGCAATAATTGTATGTGCAATATATGGACTCGATATTATTATTGAAAAAACAAAGCTGTATTTAAAATCAAAGCAAAAAGTTACGGCGGCGTAAAATATTATATTAAAACCGGAACGAGAAAAAACTGCTTGTTCCGGTTTTTTGATAACCTGACCGATGCTGTCTTTTCATATATTGTGAAAACAAAGTTGTTGACATGATATCCTCAAAAATATATAATTCTGTTTAAACAGTGATAAAAAATGGGAGGCATACAGTATGAAGTATAAATATAAAACGGTAAACACGTGTTCGAGTGCAATATACTTTGATATGGATGGGGATGTCGTGCATAATATAGCTTTTGAAGGCGGATGCAACGGCAATTTGAAAGCCATTTCCAAACTTTTGGATGGACAAAAGGTAGAATATATAGAAAACACCCTTCGCGGCAACACCTGCGGATTCAGACCGACGTCTTGTGCCGACCAGCTTGCTATAGCGGTAAGACAGGCGTATGACGGAAATCTTTCTCCGATAAAGAAATAGGATTGAGTGATTAATTATGCAAGAGATAAAGCTAAAGCGAATATACAAACACTTTAAGGGCGACTATTACCTTGTCGAGGACTTTGCAAAACATTCCGAAACCGGCGAGGACTATGTTGTATACCGTAAACTGTATGGCGACGGGGGGCTGTGGGTACGTCCGCTGGGCGTGTTTGCGGCGGAAGTTGATAAAGAAAAATACCCGGAGGTTAATCAGAAATACAGATTTGAATTGCAGGAGATAGAAAGCGTTAGGCATAAAAGGTAAAATGAAATGATAAAAATAATGTTTGTTTGCTATGGAAATATTTGCAGAAGTCCCATGGCGGAGTTTATATTGCGGAACATGGTTGAAAAAGCGGGACTGGAAAAGGAATTTTTAATTGCGTCATCGGCAACCAGCACAGAAGAAATATGGAACGGTGTGGGCAACGGCGTTTATCCGCCTGCAAAAGCAGAACTTGCAAAGCACGGCATATCGTGCGACAATAAGCGTGCCGTTCAGCTGAAGAAATCAGATTACGATAAATATGATTTGTTCTTGTGTATGGATACTGCCAATCAAAAAGATGCAATAAGAATTTTAGAAGGCGATAAAGAAGGCAAGGTTAAAAAGCTCATGCAATATACCGCTGCGTGCAAAGACGTTGCCGACCCGTGGTATACCGGTGATTTTGAAACTACATATAAAGATATATGCGACGGGTGCATGGCGTTGTTGGAAAACATTAAAAAAACGATTAGATTATAAACACACAAAAACAAAAGGCTGTAGCAAAACAGGTTATCGGGTGAACGGAATCTGCCCGTTTTCTGTTTTGTTGCAGCCTTTTTGTATTTTGCCTAAGAATTATTTTCTTTCAAAATCGTTAGCCGGCTCTTTGTCCATGAAAAGTAAGCTGATACTCCATAATCCTGCCAGCCCAACCAACGTGAAAATAATTCTGCTGAACGATGCATCTTGACCGCCAAACAAAGCACCAACTATGTCGAAACCGAATAAACCGATAGAACCCCAGTTTATCGCACCGATAATAGTTATCGCAAGAGCAATGTTGTTTATGACAGACATTTCAATGCCTCCCTTTGTGGATTTTCAGGAATGCAGTCTTGAACGTACATTCAAAAAATACATTCACATGTATGTATTATTATCAAAATATAAAAAAGTATACATTTTGAATAAATTGTCAGTTTTAAAAATAATAATATGGTAAAGTTATTTTTAATATGACGGAGGCAATTATGGAAAAGATGAAAGTATTATTGTATGTGCTGTGTGTTATAGCAATAACTTGTGTTGTAACTCTTATGATATTTGTGCCGGACGGGGGATATAAATTCAGCACAAACAAAAAATGCATAGAAACGCTAAACTCCTTTGGTTGGGAGGTTGGCAGGCGTCCTATAAAAACCGAAGCCGTGCAGATACCCGACACATTTGATGTTGTGTATACCGATTATAACAAGCTGCAAAAGGACAGCGGATTTGATTTGGAAAAATACAAAGGACAAAAAGCGATGCGTTATACATACATAGTAAAAAACTATCCTGACGTGGATGCGGGAGAAATATATGCCAATGTGTTGATAATAGACGGCACCGTTATAGGCGGCGATATTATGTCGTCAAGGCTTGACGGATTCATGCATTCGCTTAATATTTAAATATTTTTTAATAATTTGTTTTTCAGCGTTTTTATCAGAAATGCCGCAACACATATTTTTATTGCATCGCCTACCAAAAACGGCAACACGCACATTACGAGTGCTTGAGCTATGCCCACGTGAGCTGATATTACAAACCACGCTGTGCCGAAGGTATAGCATAAAGCCAAACCTGCAATTATAAAAAGTACATTATTGACAAAGGTGTTTTTAAACGTGTCGCAAAGCAAGCCTATCACAAAAGCTGCAACTATGTATCCTATTATGTATCCGCCCGTCGGCCCGGCAAGCACACCGATTCCGCCGCTGAAATTTGCAAAAACGGGCAGACCTATAACGCCTAACCCAACATATACAAGCTGACACACAGTGCCTGCGGTTTTGCCCAAAATCCCGGCAGATACAAATACCGAAAGCAACGCCAGATTAATCATTATCGGCGTAAACGGAAGGGGTATTGCAATTTGCGACAGTATTGCTGTCAGTGCGGCAAATAATGCACAATATGTGAGTTTATGCGTTGAAAGTTTCATTATCGGATTCTCCTTTGAATTAGTTTGTACGTGAGACAGTATACTATAAGCGAAGTAAAATGTCAACTAAAAATTCAAAATGGTTTACAATCAAAAAACAGTCTGTGTATCAGCCACAGACTGTTTTTTGTTTTTGCAGTGTATCTTTAGTCCATTTTAAGTACCGATTTCAGGATTTTGGATAAAAACTTCGGCATCTTTGCCACAACTATTTTCATACAGACACCCCTTTCAAATAGTTTTGATATTAATATCTGAACAGACAGCAATAGCCTATAAAAATGATAAAAAGCGACTCAATGATAACAACAACAAACAGCGGCAACACTAATGAGAAAATCACGCCCAGACAAAAGGATGCAAATGCAAAGATGATTAATTTATACCATTTGAAAAACATACCGCTACCTGCTTTCATATATTTTTATGTGTGTATAGCACGTTTGAAATGACTGTTGGGTTTTATTAATAACAATATATGCAAAGGAAGGGTAAATAGTGCAGGAATTTTCGGCAATTAGCCTAATAAAAAAACAGTTGAAATTTTGTATATTTATGGTATAATATTCGCAGAATGTCTTGTAAACAAGACATTTACGGCTGTCGCCGTTCCGCACGATGTGCGGCTGCGAAATTGACGGCTTCGTAAAGATGCCATTGCAAGCAAGCATTTTTACTCATGGTAAAATATTCGCATGAATAATGATGAATTTAATTTGTTTATAAAAATGCAGAGCATGCAATTTTAATTATGATAAAAAATAAAGATTATATTTCTTTAAAAACAGGAGGAAAAATAAATGAGCGTAAAGGTTGAACAGGTGGAGAAAAATGTTGTCAAATTAACATACGAGGTATCTGCCGAAAAATTTGAAGCCGCAATGGAAAAATCATATAAGAAAAACGTTAAAAACTATAACATACCGGGCTTCAGAAAGGGTAAAGCACCAAGAAAAATCGTAGAAAAATACTACACAGAAGCTGTTTTGTATGACGATGCTGTCAATTTTGCGTTTAACGACAGCTATGAAGACGCAGTAAAAGAAGCAGGCATAGAGCCTGTGTCGCATCCGGAAATAGATATAGAACAGATAGGTTCGGGAAAACCGCTTATATTCGTTGTAAAGGTAACTGTTAAACCTGAAGTTGTTTTGGGTGAATATATCGGTATAGAAATACCAAAAATTGAGTATACTGTAACCGATGAAGATATTGACAACGAAATCAAATCCATGCTTGAAAAGAATGCAAGAATGGTTCCTGTTGAAGACAGACAGGTTCAAAACGGCGATTTTGCGTTGATAGATTTTGAAGGCTTTGTAGACGGCGTGGCTTTTGAAGGCGGTAAAGGCGAAAACTTCACATTGGAAATCGGTTCCGGCCAGTTTATACCGGGCTTTGAAGAACAGCTGATAGGCAAGGGAACAGGCGATGAAGTGGAAGTTAACGTTACTTTCCCTACAGAATATCATGCCGCTGAATTGGCAGGACAAAACGCTGTGTTTAAAGTTTTGATACACGGCATAAAAGAAAAACAGCTTCCTGAGTTTGATGATGAATTTGCACAGGAAACAAGCAGCTTTGATACAGCAGATGCTTTAAAAGAAAATGTTAAAGAAAAGCTTGCAGAGCAGATGGAACAGAAAACAAAACAGGAAACCGAAAGTGCTGTTATAGAAAAAGTTGTTACAAACGCACAAATCGATTTGCCTGACGTTATGGTAGAATCTCAGATAGACAATATCGCAAGAGATTTTGAAATGCGTTTAACATATCAGGGAATGAACCTTGAAAGCTATCTGGCATACTTGGGTATGGATATGGAAGGCTTCAGAGCACAGTTTAAGGAACAGGCAACAAGACAAGTAAAATCGTCATTAGTACTTGAAGCTATAGCTGCAAAAGAAGGCATCACAGCATCAGAAGAAGATTTTGAGGCTCACTTGGTAAGCATGGCAGAGCAGTATAAAATGGAACTTGAAAATATCAAAAAGATATTAAGACCTGAAGATATGGACAGCATAAGAGAAGAACTTGTATTTACCAAAACAGTTGAAATGCTTATAAATAAAGCTGTTGTTAAAGACGAAAAGAAAAAGGAAACAAAGCCTAAAGCAGCAGCAAAGACAAAATCGGCAGCAAAACCTAAAACAGAAGAAAAAACCGAAACAGAGGCAAAGCCTAAAACAACAAGAAAGAAAAAAACAGCTGAAGAAGCAGAATAATATGTAAATATCAGATAATGATAAAATCTGTTTGAAAATTATTTACATACAGTATCAGAAGGAGTGATCATACATGAGTCTTGTACCTATGGTTGTAGAACAAACAAATCGCGGTGAACGTTCATATGATATTTTTTCAAGATTATTGGAAGACAGAATTATATTCTTGGCTGACGAAGTAAACGATGTTACAGCCAGCTTGGTTGTTGCACAGATGTTATTTTTGGAATCCAAAAATCCCGACAAAGACATTCAGCTTTATATAAACAGCCCGGGTGGTTCAATAACGGCAGGTATGGCTATATTCGACACTATGCAGTATGTAAAATGCGATGTTTCAACCATTTGTGTGGGAATGGCGGCAAGCATGGGTGCGTTTTTACTTGCTGCGGGAACAAAGGGCAAACGTTTTGCGTTGCCTAACAGCGAAGTTATGATACATCAGCCTTTGGGCGGTATGCAGGGTCAGGCTACAGATATCAAAATACATGCTGACAGAATATTGAAAATCAAAGATGATTTAAACAGAATACTCAGCGAAAGAACAGGCCAGCCGTTGGAGGTTATCCAAAAGGATACCGAACGCGATAACTTTATGACCGCTGCACAAGCTAAAGAGTACGGTCTGATAGACGAAGTTATAGTAAACAGAAACAAATAATATGTCATATGTCAAGAAGCATACAGACTCTTGACGTAGGCATGGCCGGTAATCAGAACTTGTTTTTTAAATGCTGTTACATGCATTTTCTGCCGGGTTCGGGTTAGTTGGCCATGCCTATGTTGTCTCAGCTCTTTTGACATACTTTTTTGAATTGGAGGTCATCATGGCAAAAAATGATGAAAAAACACTTAACAGGTGTGCGTTTTGCGGAAGAACGGAAGATAAGGTAGAACGTCTGATAGAAGGACCGGGTGTTTATATCTGCAATAATTGTGTTATGACTTGTCTGGAGGTTATGGGCGGGGAATATGATATGGATGAATATGACACCGATATCGAATATATTCCAAAGCCAAAAGAGATAAAAGACGTGTTGGATCAATACGTAATAGGACAGGACGCTGCAAAAAAAACACTTTCGGTTGCTGTGTATAATCATTATAAAAGAATAACCGCAAATGATAACAGCGATGACGTTGAGCTGCAAAAGAGCAATGTATTGTTGTTGGGACCGACAGGTTCGGGAAAAACGATGCTTGCTCAAACTCTCGCACGCATCTTAAAGGTGCCGTTTGCAATAGCCGACGCAACCAGTCTGACAGAGGCAGGTTATGTAGGTGAGGACGTGGAAAATATACTTTTGCGTCTTATACAGGCGGCTGACTATGATATAGGTTTAGCTGAACGCGGAATAATATATGTTGATGAAATAGATAAAATAGCTCGCAAGTCGGAAAATCCGTCCATCACGCGTGATGTAAGCGGCGAAGGCGTTCAGCAGGCTTTACTGAAAATATTGGAGGGTACAGTTGCGTCTGTGCCTCCGCAGGGCGGAAGAAAGCATCCGCATCAGGAATTTATCCAGATAGATACTACCAATATTTTGTTTATATGCGGCGGTGCGTTTGACGGCATAGAAAATATTATAAAGAACCGCGTCGGACAAAAAACTCTCGGTTTCGGAGCTGTTATCGAGAGTAAAAAGGATATTGATGCAGGTAAGTCTTTGAAAGACATTATCCCGCACGACCTTTTAAAATACGGATTGATACCCGAAATTATCGGACGTTTGCCTGTTATAGCAACGTTGGATTTGTTGGACAAAGAAAGTCTGGTACGCATTTTAACCGAGCCGAAAAATGCGTTGGTAAAGCAGTATAAAAAATTGTTCGACTTTGATAATGTAGATCTTGAGTTTGAGCCTGATGCTATTGAAGCCATTGCGGAAAAAACCATAGAACGCAATATAGGTGCAAGAGGGTTACGCTCTATCATAGAAGAAATAATGACAGACATTATGTTTGAGATACCGTCAATGAAGAATGTTAAAACCTGTATAATAACAAAGGCATGCGTTACTGACGGAGAAAAGCCGAAGCTTATAAAAAGAACCAAAAGCAATACAGAAGCAAAGAGAGATACGGCGATGGCAGCGGACGAATAAATCGCCCGCTTCTTTCGGATTCCGGTTTTATGTGATTGCGTTATAGTTTACAAGGGGGATAAAGATGTTTGTTTCAAAGGATTTATCGGTAAATGAAAAGAACCATCTTACAATAGGCGGCTGCGACACCGTTGATTTGGCAAAAGAATACGGCACGCCGCTGTATGTGATGGACGAAGCCTTAATAAGGGAAAATTGCCGTACATATAAAAATGCCATGGATAAATATTATCAGGGACAGGGCTTGGTGCTGTATGCAAATAAGGCTTTTTGCTCAATGTATATGTGTAAAATTGTTGAGCAGGAAGGTCTGGGCATGGACGTTGTGTCCGGCGGTGAATTGTATACCGCAATAAAAGCCGGTTTTCCTATGGAAAAGGTTTACTTTCACGGCAACAATAAAACAAGTGAAGAAATAGAATTGGCTGTTAAAAACGGTGTTGGCAGAATTATTGTTGACAATATATACGAGCTTGGCATGTTGGACGCAATGGCGGCAAAATACAATAAGGTTGTAAAGATACTGTTCAGAATAAAGCCGGGCATTGACGCACACACGCATGATTTTATTATGACAGGTCAGATAGACTCAAAATTCGGTGTTGCACTTGAAAATAACGAAGCGTATGAAATAATAAAGCAGGCAAAAGATTTGAAAAACGTTGAAGTTGTGGGTGTGCATTGTCATATCGGTTCACAGATATTTGACATAGACCCGTTCTGCACTGCGGCGGAAGTTATGATGGACTTTATTGCAAAAATAAAGGACGAGCTCGGCGTTCAAATCAAGGAGCTTAATCTTGGCGGCGGCTACGGTATAATGTATACCGAAGACGATGATCCTATTGAGTATGACAAATATATATGTGCCGTATCGGAAGTGGTTAAAGAGAAAGCGGCACAGAAGGGCTTGGACATACCGTTTATGCTTATGGAACCGGGACGTTCCATAGTAGGCCCTGCCGGTATAACACTCTATAGTGCAGGCTGTGTGAAGGATATAAAAAACGTAAGAAAATATGTATCGGTAGACGGCGGCATGGGCGATAACCCAAGATATATATTGTATGAATCCAAATACGATGCGTTTATTGCCAACAGAGCGGGCGATGAACGAACAGAGGTTGTTACCATTGCCGGAAAATGCTGTGAATCGGGCGATATTTTGATTAAGGATATAAAGATGCCTGCAATTAAGGTTGGGGATACAATAGCCGTTCTTGCAACCGGAGCATATAACTACTCTATGTCCAGTAACTATAACAGGATTCCCAAGCCTGCAGTTGTGATGGTGAACGGCAATAAACATAAACTTGTTGTTAAAAGAGAAACTTACGATCAGCTTATCAAAAACGATATAATATAAAAAACGAAGGGTTATAGCAAAACTCGGTTTTGTTACAACCCTTTTTGCAATTTTAAAGAGGAAAAAATATGAAAATAAACACAGTGTCCCAAAAAATAGCTATAACGGCATTGCTAACGGCAATAATGATGATACTCGGCTATATAGAAAAGAGCATACCGTTTTTATCGTTCCTGCCGGGAGCAAAAATAGGTCTTTCAAATATAGTTGTGTTGCTGGCTTTTTATCTGCTTGGTGAAAAACAGGCGTTGCTTATAACCGTAATAAAGATTACGGTAAACGGACTGTTGTTTTCCGGCTTAAACGGTATGATATATGCCGGTATGGGCGGCATACTTGCGTATTTGGTTATGATATTGTGTTTTAAAGCCGGCAAATTCAGCATGATAGGTGTAAGCGTTGCCGGAGCGGTGGCACACAATATCGGTCAGATAGCCGCAGCATGCTTTATGATGAACAGTCTCTCGCTTGTTTATTATCTGCCTGTTTTGATGATTCTTGGCGTGTTTGGAGGTGCGGTAACAGGCGTTTTGGGCTCATTGGTGTATAGGCATCTAAAAAATAATGCCTAACCCCTTTGCAATTTCATTTATAATCTTGCTTTTACAACGGTATATTGAACTGATGCTGTAATTCAGTTCGTTGCTGAGCGTATTGATGTTGCCGGACCCGGAGAGGAGCGTGTTTTCAAAAATCAGTTTTTGCTCGGGCGACAGTGCATTCAAAACGTTGTCTATGGTTTGAACCGTCAATTCGATTCGCTTGATGTACTGCCCGGTGTATCTGAACAAATCCTCACCGTTCATGGAATTAAAATTTTTCAGTTCATTTTTGTATTTTTCATAATTGCTTATCTCATACATCAAAAATTCTTTTAAAGTTTTGTCTAATTTCATCGCATTAAAAATCCTCTGAAAAAAATATAATATACGAACGTTTGTTCTAATATTATTATATATTGCTTTTAGAATAAAGTCAATGCATTTTATTAAATTCAGTATTATTTTTTTTCGACAAAGTTTTAAACGCATCTGATGCAAGCTTGATTTTTGAATGAAGACCGAATTTGCTGCTGCCGTACGCACGCGGCTCAACGTCAAAGTATATGGGGCAGGATTTTAAGTTAAGGCTGCTTACGGCACCTCTGAAAAATTTACAGCTGTTATCGTCGGAAAGGAGCTTGTCGGTAACGGAGCGGTCAATGAGCTTGTAGTCGGTGCTGTTGTATAAATTTATATCAAAAAATTTTTTGATTATTTTAGAAAACGCACTTGCCATGGTTTTGTTGAAATACGATTCTTTACCGCGGCTTGTTTTTATGCCTTCCACAACCATGTATCCCTCCAGCCATTTGTCGACAAAAACGGGAATCAGCCTCGGCGGATGCTGAAGGTCGCAATCCATGACCATGCAGGCGTCAGCGGATGAATTTTCAAGACCGGTGTATATTGCATGTTCTTTTCCTGCGTGTTTGGCAAGATAAATCCCCTTTATATAACCGTTTCCGGCTGACAATGCCTCTATTTCACGGCGTGTTGAATCGGTCGAACCGTCGTCTATGAGTGTGATTATATTGTTCACTTTAGGACTCAAATAACTTGATATTGTCATGATATTCTCGTAAAGACCGTATGATTCATTATATACGGGAACAATTATTTCCAAATTTGATTTTTTTGTCATTACATACATTCCTTTAATGTGTTTGATGTTATTATTCAAAAAAACATAAAAAATATACATACACATTTTCAAACGGAAATATATATAAGTGATGAACGTTTTATTTTAAAGGAAGGAATTGACATGAACGAATATGATAAAAACTGTGTTTCGGATATGTACCCGAAATATGTTACTAAAAACCGTCAACACACCGAAGCATCAAAAGAAGGAACGGCAAAACATAAAGGGCTGATAATAAAAACGGCTATTTGTGTTGCAATAACGGCTGTATGCTTTTTGATGCACAATTATGAAACTGTACATACAACTAAAATCAACGAAGGCATTAAATATCTTATAAGCTACAACGACGATTACAAACCGATTTTACAGAACGTAAAAGACGGCTTTTTGAAACTGCCGGCATTATTTACCGCACAAAATGACGCGGAAGAGGCAAAGTCAACCTTTACCCAAGTTCCGGAAAATGATAACAATGCCGAACAGGAGTGATGGGGCATAATAAAGATAGGTAAACTGTATATAAACATAACTTTTTTATTTCTCATAGTTCTGTATAGTTTTAGTAAACACACCGTCTTTTTAATCTATGGGTATTTGATAATAATATTGCATGAGCTTGCTCATCTTTTTGCGGCAATATGTTTTAAAATTCCTATTGCCTATTTTGCATTTCTGCCGTTTGGTGTGTGCTTAAAGCGGAAAAATTCATGCTGTAGCGAAATTTATAAAGAAATTTTGTTTTACAGCGTCGGAATATTTGTTAATGCACTTATGCTGTGTATAGGCTGCGTGTTGAAGCAGAGGGGTGTCAACACCGAATGGTTTATAAAACAAAATGCGGTTTTTATAATAATCAATCTTATTCCCATACAGCCTTTAGACGGCGGGCAGCTTTTAAAAAAGATTCTTTATTGCTACATAGGCTTTAACAGGTCCGACAAGGTGTGTAAAATTATAGGCGGCATATCTGTTGTATGTACGGTTGCAGCGGGAGCGTATGTTATCTACACAAGCGGATTTAATATGTCGGTTGTGTTGTTTACGGTATTTGTAACTGCAAATTATATGTCAATGCGTAACACAAAATCGGCAGTTGTGATACGTGAACTTATGAATTATAAGCAAAAGCCGCCGGCTAAAGGTATCAAGCATGTGCAAACGTTGGCAATCAGCAATGACTGTAAAATGCGTGATGTTTTAGGCGAGTTTGCGTTAAAAAAGCTTGGAATTATATATATAATCGACCGTGATGGGAAAATTATCAAAACGGTATCCGAAACGGAATTGATAGACGATTTGATATGGAACAACGGCAATTTTTAA
>CAJOGA010000041.1 GCA_905233855.1 uncultured Clostridia bacterium | reverse complement strand
ATATGTTGCTTTCTTTTCTGCTGCCGTCAGATCAAGCTCGTCCATATTCAGCTCAACTTCAATATGCTCACTTGATTTTAGTTTGGACAATAAGCATACCGTCTCAACATGCGGAGTATTCGGAAACATATCCACGGGCTGCACCTTGTCCACATCATACCCGCGTTCGGTCAAAAATTTTACATCTCTTGCCAAAGTGGAAGGGTCGCAGGACACATACACGATTCTTTCGGGATTAACATTAACTATAGCGGTCAGTGTAGTTTCATCGCTGCCCTTTCTTGGCGGATCAAGGACAACAACGTCCACACAGTCTATTCCCTTCAACAATTCCGGCAACACCTTCTCTACCGCACCGGCATAAAACTCGGCATTCTCAATCCCGTTGAGTTCGGCATTGCTTTTTGCGTTTATAACGGCGTCTTCCACTATTTCAATCCCAAACACCTTTTTGCATTTATCGGCCATACAAAGTGATATTGTTCCTATGCCGCAATATAAATCCACCACAGTTTTATTTTTATCAAGTCCTGCATAGTTTACGGCGGTTTGATACAAAATCTCCGTCTGTACCGGATTAACCTGATAAAAACTGTTCGCAGATATTTTAAAATCGACTCCGCAAAGCGAATCATGAAGTACACTATCGCCCCACAGCACTATATTTTTATCTCCCAAAACAAGATTATTTTTATCTGTATTCACGTTCAGTATTACACAAGACACATTATCTGATGTTTTTTTCAGCATATCAACAAGCAAATCGGAATCGGGAAGCTTTTTTGCATTGCACGACACCACAACCATAATTTCTTTCGTCTTTTTTGAATGACGTATAAACACGCGTCGGACTATGCCGCTATGCGTCTGTTCGCTATATGGCTTGATATTCTTGATTTTCATATACTCAACAACTGTTTTTGACAATTCGACATCTGTTTTGTTACCCAGATAACAGTCATCCGTTTCGACAATATCATGACTACGCGGTCTGTAAAAGCCCATCACAGCGTTGCCTGATTTGTCTTTACCGACGGGAAACACCATTTTATTACGATACCGGCAAGGCACACCGTCATCGGTTTTCATGCCTATAACCGGTTCTACGCACACGTTATCCAATCCGCCGATACGCTTTAGTGCATTAACAACAATATTCCTTTTAAGACAAAGCTGGCTTTGATAATCCATGTGCAGCAACGAACACCCACCGCATTTTTCACTTACGGGACAAACAGGTTCTATTCTGTTCTCCGCTGTCTGCAAAATTTCAACAGCTTTAGCATAAGCATAAGATTTTTTTACTTTAACTATTTTTATTTTAACCGTTTCAGCCACAAGCGTGTCAGGCACAAATACAGCAAAACCGTCTATTTTTGCCACTCCTTCTCCGCTGCTTAACATATCGGTTATTTGTACTGTGTATACTTCATTTTTGGTTACGGGAATTTTCATAAAATAAATCTCCAAAATATTATATCAAAAACAATATATCATAATACTTGCATAAACGCAAGTAATCGTGCCACGAAAAACAGGGTTGCAGCAAATGATTTTTTTAATCGTTTGCTACAACCCCGTTAAATTTTGTTGTTTTACGCTAAAAGTTCTTTAGCGACCTCGTTTATTGTTTTGCCGTCTGCTTTGCCTTTTGTTTTAGGCATTACATACGCCATGATTTTTCCCATGTCTTTCATAGTTGATGCACCGGTTTGCACTATTGCCTCTTTGACTATTTGAGCAATTTCCTCTCTGGAAAGCTGTTCAGGCAGGTAAGCCGTAAGGATTTCCATTTCGGTTTTTAATGCTTCAATCAAGTCGGCACGACCGCTTTTCTCATAATCAGGGAGGACGTCTTTACGTTTTTTGAGTTCTTTTGCAATAACTCCGATAACGCCTTCATCGTCCAAAACTACTTTGTTGTCCTTTTCTATCTGCAATATTGCAGAACGTACTAACTGTACTGTGTTTTTTCGTATAACATCCTTAGCACGCATGGATTCTTTTAAATCCTGTGCTAACTGTTCCTTCAAAGCCATACGGACATCACCTTTTATTACTTAAACTTTCTCTTGCGAGCCGCCTCAGATTTTTTCTTTCTTTTTACACTTGGCTTTTCATAATGTTCACGTTTTCTGATTTCCGTTAAAATACCGGATTTCGCACACTGACGTTTAAACCTTCTAAGTGCATTATCTAACGACTCATTATCTTTGATTCTTACTTCAGACATTTACTTTTCCCTCCCTCCGACACAGTCAACCAACATAGCTGTTTGCTAGCGGAGAATCAACTTATGCTGATTATAAATCAACATCAAAAGACATCATTTATTATATATGATTATTATACCTTATGTCAATAAAAATTTGAACTTTTAAGCGATATTGTTATTTTATGGATTTATAAACAGAGTCTGATATTTCAATTTTCATATCAGCTTTCCATTTTTCAAGCTCATCAACAAACTTAAGATACAAATATTCGCCTCTTACAACTTCCTTGTTAAGCTCATATATACCTTCTTCATGGATGTCGTATTTTTTCATTATGTGATAGCCGTATACCGACTCAACCATTCTGATCTCGCCGACTTCCATATCAAAAGCAGCATCTTTGAATTCCTGTATATAATTGCTTTCGTGTGTTAAAACATAGCCCGGAGATGTTACAAGATTGCTTGCTGTGTCTGCGGTGTTTTCTGCCATCAATTCTTCAAAGTTTGCACCGTTTTGTACCTGATTCAATAAATCATCAGCTTTTGCTTTTGCTTCATCAAGTTCTTCGCCTTCAAGACCGGATGTAGCAATTAAAATGTGTTTAACTCTTACAAATTCTTTGTTGTAATATTCTTCAAGCTCAGAATCTTCAACCTGATTTTCTTCAACAAAGTAATCGTAAACCTTTTGCAGAAGTATATCTTGCTCCAAAACCTTAGTAACAAATTCGTCGGTCAGTCCGTTTTTCTCCAAAAACTCTTTTTCATAGCTTTCCTGTCCGCCGTAGCCCTGTACTATAGAAGCACGCTGATCCGACACTTGAGTTTTTTCGTCTTCCGTTAATTCAAAGCCGAGCTCCTTTGCCTTTTGAGCTGTTACCTCTGTTAACATAAGCTGTTCCATAGTTTTGTCTTTGGCAACTTCTATTGCTTTTTTGCCTTCTATTTCAACCGTATCCCAAGCGCCTTCATCTTCCAGCTCAGGCATTGTGCTGATCATTTGTCTTTTCACACTTTCAAGGAAAAATACAAATTCCGGTCTTGTTGTAACGCTGTCATTAACAGTAAGCACTACATTTTTATCCATCAAACCGCAACCGGTGAAAAATATACACACCGACATTATTATTCCGATTATTCCAATAATCTTTTTCTTCATTGTCAACATCTCCTCATTTTCTGTAAAAGCAATTCAGTCAACGACAAAATTACCCATTCAATAATACAATAAGTATATCATACATTATTATCGTTTTGCAACCGTTTAAATTCTTGTAATATAAATTTAATATTTTCAAGCGTGCGTTTTTTATCATCCGCATTCATTCTGTAGGTCAAATACGGTTTCTCACCTGCCGACAGTAATATTTTAGTGCCAAACACCTCGTTTAATCCCGCCACAACCTTCATATTCACCGCATCGGGATAAATTTTAAAAATTACATTATCCCCCTTCTGAACAACCTCATACACTTTTGACTGCACAGCCATCGACTTAATAAGTGCAATATCTATAAGATTCTGCACTTCTTTGGGCAGGTCTCCGAATCTGTCCTCAATTTCCTCCTGCACCTCATATGCATCATCCTGCGTTTCTATATACGATATTTTTTTGTATATATCTATTCTCTGCGTATGATTGTTTATATATTTTTCGCTTATAAACGCACTTACCGTTATATCTATCAACGCATGCGACTCTTCGGCAACGGTTTTGCCCTGTGCCTCATTGATGCTTTCGTGTAAAATTTTGCAGTACATATCATATCCCACGGCATCAATATGTCCGTGTTGCTGTGAGCCGAGCACATTGCCCGCTCCCCTGATTTCCATATCTCTCATGGCTATTTTAAAGCCCGACCCGAATTCGGTAAATTCCTTTATTGCCTGAAGACGTTTTTGTGCCACATCATTTAACAGCTTGCTCGGCTGATAGGTAAGATATGCGTATGCCTTTCTGTTAGACCTGCCAACTCTGCCCCTTAACTGATACAGCTGTGCAAGACCTAATCTGTCGGCATTTTCGATAATTATGGTGTTTACATTAGGAATATCCAGCCCTGTTTCTATAATAGTGGTACACACCAAAACGTCAACTTCGCCGTTTTGCATATTCACCATAATATCCTCAAGTTCGCTTTCTTTCATCTGACCGTGTGCAACCTGTATTCTGGCATCGGGCAGGGCAAGTGCAAGCTGTTGTGCAACATGTTCTATGCCCTGAACACGATTGACAAGGTAGTACACCTGTCCCTCTCGGGCAAGCTCCGCCTTTATGGCATCTATCAATACGCTCATGTTCTTTTCAAGAACATACGTCTGAACAGGGTATCTGTCCTCAGGTGGCTCGTTTAACACGCTCATATCGCGAATATTTATCATTGACATATGCAGTGTTCGCGGAATAGGCGTTGCAGTAAGCGTAAGCACGTCTATATTTTTCTTCAGTTCCTTCAGACGCTCTTTATGTGCCACGCCAAAGCGTTGCTCTTCGTCTATTATAAGCAATCCCAAATCTTTGAAATTTATATTTTTCTGCAATATTTTATGAGTGCCGATTACAATATCGGTTTCACCGGTTCGTAATCGCTTTAAAATCTGCTTCTGCTGCGTAGGCGTTTTAAAACGGCTGAGCATTTCCACCTTTACGGGAAAATCCTTCATTCTCTGATAAAAGGTGTTATAATGTTGCATTGCAAGCACCGTTGTCGGCACAAGATATGCAACCTGCTTTGAATCCATAACCGCTTTAAAAGCCGCCCTTAACGCCACCTCGGTTTTTCCGTAACCGACATCGCCGCACAAGAGTCTGTCCATTGGCTTTGTGCTTTCCATATCAGCTTTTACTTCATCAATGGATCTTAACTGGTCTTCGGTTTCTATATAGTTAAAGGTGTCTTCAAATTCTTTTTGCCATACGGTGTCTTTTGAAAAGGCAAAGCCCTGCGTCTTTTCGCGTTCGGAATATAAATTTATAAGATAGTCCGCCAAATCAGCTGTTGCCGCTTTAACTCTGGCTTTTGTTTTGTTCCAATCGTTATTGCTTAATTTATTCAGCTTTACATTTCCGTTTGCGGGCAAAGTGTATTTGTACAACAGGTCAAGCTGATCTGTCGGAAGATATAAATTATCGCTTCCGCTGTAGTTGATTTTAAGATAGTCCTTTGTGATGCCGTCGACAGTAAGCTTTTGCAACCCCACATACTGACCTATACCGTGATTCTGATGCACAACATAGTCGCCTATATTTATATCGGTATATGCTTTTATTTTGTTTGCCGAGTCAAGGTCGTTATCTCTGCGTTTGCGTTTTTTGCCGGCAAACACTTCCCTGTCGCTAACCATTATAAAATTAATGAGCGGATATTCAAAGCCTTTGTAAATACTGCCGCGTAATACATTTATCATGCCTTGCTTTATATCATCCGCGTTTTCGGCATATTGAGCTGAAACACCCTTGTTGTTGAACGCATCGACAAGGTCAAGTCCTTTATTTTTATTTGATGACAATATACACACCGTTGCCTTGCGTTCCTGCCATTTTGCGGCATCGTCATACAAAAATTCCAAATTGCCGTGGAACGAGTTCAGCCCTTTTACAATAAAGTTAAAGCTCTGTTTTGGTTTAAAGTCGATACTTGTATGAGAAAGAACATTCATACACACCGTGGTATGGCATGATATTTTACGGCAAAGCTCGGTATAATCGTGCCAAAAATCCATGCCGTCGGCAAGCAGCATACCCCTATCGGAAAGGTCTGTTACCATTTCTCCCATTTCCCACTCAAAGCTTTTTGAACGCTCATGTATGCGTCTTACTTCGTCTATTATTACCGTTGAGTCTTCCGGCATATGGTCCAGCACAGTTGGAATACCGCCGTATATCATGGACACATATTTATCTATTGACGGGAAGCATCGTTCATTTTCAAATTTTTCTATATCTGTCAGAAGAGTTTGCTTTAGTTCTTCACCGGCTTTTTTGGCTTTTTTGCTTAATTTGTTTATTATATCCGCTTTTATGTCATCGTCAAAGACGGTTTCGAGACACGGGATAATTTTTATATGCTCGATTTTCACAATGGAGCGTTGCGTCATTATGTCAAATTCGCGGATAGAATCGGTTTCATCATCGAAAAATTCTATTCTGAACGGATTTTCCGCATCAGGCGGATATATGTCCAAAATACCGCCTCTTACCGAAAATTGTCCCCTTCCTTCCACCATGTCCTCACGTACATAGCCCATTATTACCAGATCGTTTTGCAGCTTTTCCAACTCAACAGTTTTACCTAACGATATATCTATAGTATTTTGCACAAACGTTTTTTTATCTATTGTGTATTGCAGCACAGCGTCTAACGATGCCACAACGATAAAATTACCGTCCGAATTTATTTTTTTAAGCACATTGAGCCGATCATGCATATTTGCACGGTCGGCTGCGGCTATATCATAAAATATATATTCCTTTGACGGATAGTATAAAACCTTATCTTTTGCAAAAAAGCTTATATCATCATATAGGCGTTTTGCATCATAGTCGGTGTAGGTTATAACCAACGCACTTTTATTCAAATCATTTTGCAGACTGTATATAAAATGGGCGTTTGCACTTTCTCCCAAGCCAGTTACACTCACCGTTGTCTGTGCTTGCTTTAACGAACCGACAAGGTCGTTATACTCTGCGTAAGACGACAAAATGTTATCTAACGGCATTTGATTTGCCCCGTTTCATAATTAGTTATATTTATTCATTGCTTTATCTATATTATCCTTAATTATAAGCTCCAATGCATCTGCCGTCTTTATTATTGCTTCCTCAAGCGGTTTGATTTCGGATTTATCAAATCTGCCGAGGACGTAATCGGCCAGATCGTAATCTGCATGTGTTGGAGAGCCAACTCCGATGCGTATACGCGGAAATTGGTCGCTGTTTAAATGGTAAATTATCGACTTCATGCCGTTATGTCCTCCTGCACTGCCGCCTTTTCGTATGCGGATTTTGGCAACCTCCAACGCTACGTCATCATATATAATTATAATATTTTCCGGCGGCACTTTATAGAACGACGCTATCTCGCCTATGCTTTCACCGCTGTTGTTCATAAAGGTTTGCGGCTTAACAAGCAACACTTTCTCACCGCATATTGTCCCTTCGCCTATAACGGCTTTATGCTTGATCTTTTTCACCTTTATACTGTATTTACCGGCTATATAATCCAATGCTTCAAAGCCTATGTTATGACGCGTCATTTCGTATTGACTGCCCGGATTACCCAAGCCTGCTATTACATACATAGTATCATTCCTTTTGTTTTCACAATAAAGGGGCTATGACAAAATGCACAGACCGCATAAAGCAAAGAAAAACCTGTTATAAAGGCTTTTCCGGAGAATGGTTAAAATCAGCCTGAAATTCAAGGTAAAAATTCGTCTGACGACAAATTTTTATAATAAATGCTTTATGCTACGAACAAACTTCGCCTCTCGACGTACCTATGTACGTCTTCGGGTAACCACACAAAGCCGATAGCTTTGTGTGCTCAGTTTGTCCACTTAAGCACTATTTTCTCTTCGCCCCAAAAAACGGTGTTGCAGCAAAGTGACTTTTGAATCTTTTTTGCTGCAACACCCAGACCGTCGAAAAAATCGTTTAACCGCATGCAAAAAATATTAAATATATTTTTCGCAATTACTTATTATCTCTCTTATCTTTCCAGGACAGTTTGTTGACCTGACGGCTTCTTGCGATAGCCAAAGCATTTTCCGGCACTTCGTCGGTAATGGTTGAGCCTGCCGCTATATACGCGTTCTTTTTAACCGTAACAGGAGACACAAGGTTTGTGTTACAGCCTATAAATGCGTTATCACCGATTTCCGTAACATATTTCTTTTTGCCGTCATAGTTTACGGTTACGGTTCCGCATCCGAAATTAACGTTTTTACCAACTTTCGCATCGCCTATGTAGGTAAGGTGAGCCACCTTTGTGCCTTCGCCGAGAGTTGAGTTTTTGATCTCAACAAAATCTCCTATTTTAACGTGGTCGCCTATTTTGCTGTTCGGTCTTAAATATGCAAACGGACCAATCTTTGCATCTTTACATACATGACTGTCTGTTATAACGGAACAGTTTATTTCCACACCGTCTTCTATGGTGGAGTTTACAATCTGACTGTTCATGCCTATAACAACATTTTTGCCTATCTTACTCTTTTGGGTTATTGTAACGTTAGGGAAAATAACGGTGTCCCTGCCGATAACAACATCGCTTTCGATATATATTGTTTCGGGATTATAAATTGTTACACCGCTACGCATATGTCCTTCTACAATTCTTGCCTGCAGCATTTTATTCACCTGTGCAAGCTGTACCCTGTCATTGACACCACTCATCTCATACGGATTTTCAAGCACATACGCACCGACACGTTCACCTTTTTTGATTAATATTTCCAATGTGTCGGTCAGATAATATTCGCCCTGTGCATTGTTGTTGGTTATCAATGAAAGTGCACCTATCAGGCTGTCGATATTAAACACATACATACCGGAATTTACTTCTTTAACCTTAGCTTCTTCTTTGTTTGCGTCTTTTTGTTCAACTATTTTAACAACTCCGCCGTCGGCGTTTCTTATTATTCGTCCATATCCGTAAGGATCAGGCAGCTGAGCGGTTATGACAGTTGCACTGTTTTTTAAGCTCTCATGCTCTGCTATAGCACGTTTGACGGTTTCTTCGGTTATCAAAGGTGTATCGCCGCCAAGGATTATAACATATCCTCTTTTGCCTTTTAAAAAGTCCAAAGCCTGCATTACGGCATGGCCTGTACCAAGCTGTTGCTGCTGCAGTGCATATTTAACACGGTCGCCGAGATATTCTTTAACCATTTCGGCTTTATGTCCGACAACTACGACAACTTCCTCCGCTCCCGCTTTTTCCGATACTTCTATAGGATATTCACACAATGCCTTTCCGCATACCTTATGCAAAACTTTAGGCATTTCCGATTTCATTCTTGTGCCCATACCGGCAGCCAATATAATGCTTACAAAATTTTTATTCATATTGAACACCTCTGTATCCTTTCATGTTTTGTACTATTTTATCACAATTTTCCGGCAAAATCAACGTCTTTGGCTATCTGATCCGCAAGAGAGCTGACAGAGTCAAAATGTATCTCGTCTCTTATGCGTTGTTTGAAACGTACCGTCATTGTTTTGCCGTATAACACACCGCTGTAATTCATTATGTGAGTTTCTATTGTTAAATCATTTTTTCCGTATGTGGGTTTTGTGCCTATATTGGTTACCGACTTATAAGCAGTACCGTCAATCTCCACCTCTGTGGCATACACACCGTTCGCCGGAATAATCATGTTTTTGTCAAAATTAATGTTAATAGTAGGAAATCCCATTTTTTCGCCGTTATTAAAACCTTTAACCACTTCGCCGGTTATAAAATAGTCTCTGCCCAAATGCCGGTTGACGTTTTTTATATCTCCTTGCTTTATAAATTCACGCACAATACTTGAGCTTATCTCATGACCGTCAAGACACACCTTTTGTGCAACGTCAACCGTAAAGCCGTATTCTTTGCCAAGCTCCGCAAGGTTATATACATTGCCTTCTGCACCGGAGCCGTACCGGTAATCTCTGCCAACAACAATATGCACCGGATCAAACCTTGCAACCGTTTGTATGACAAATTCTTTGTAGTTGATTTTTGCAAATTCTTTTGTGAAATGCTGTACATACACAAAATCAATATCTGTTTTATTTAAAATTTCCAATCTGTAGCTTGTCGGGGTTATGAGCATATCCGCATCGTTTGAAAGAACGCTTTTCGGATTGCGGTCAAAAAACATAATACCGCCTTTCAAACCATGCTCCTTTGCGTAGTTACACACTCTGTCCACAAGATGCATGTGTCCTATATGCAATCCATCAAAGTTGCCCAACGCTATAACCGTATTATGTAAACCGTCAAACTCATTTTCGGAATTGTAAACAAACAACAAATCCCCTCCCTCCAAACAGCTTACATCCAAAATGCCGTATCCAGCTTGAGTAAATTCTCTTTTTCGCCGTATGATATACTTAAAAAGTTCGAGTTTTTATCGTAAACTCTGTATTTTTTGCCTTCCTCAATACCTGCAAGTCTGAGTGTCATGCCGTTTTTTATCTTTTGGGCAACATCGTTTGTTACTGCTATTTTTTCATATTCGCCAAACAACTCGTCAACAGGGATAATTGCACTCTCAAGCGTCCCTTCATCCGCCATTTTTTCAATCTGTCCGACGGTATAGCTGTCTTCTGCTTTAAATAATCCGCTTTGCGTACGGCGAAGCTTTGACACATACCCGCCGCAGCCGAGTTTTTGCCCGATATCGTGGCATAAAGTTCGGATATATGTGCCTTTTGAACAGTACACATCCATATCCATAGTTTTATTTTCAAGGTTTATATCAAGTATATCTATTTTATAGATATTTATTTTTCTGCCTTCACGCTCTATCTCTATACCCTCTCGTGCAAGCTGATACAGCTTTTTCCCGTTCACCTTTACAGCGGAATACATAGGCGGAATTTGCATGATTTCACCCTCAAATGAGGCAACGGTTTCCTTAAGCTGTTCTTCGGTAACATTTACGTCAAAGGTAGTTAGTATTTCTCCGTCGGCATCCTGTGTATCGGTTACCGCACCAAGCGTCATTTGCACGCTGTAGCGTTTGTCGGTATCGGTAAGCATCTGTGCCGCTTTTGTCGCCTTGCCTATACACATCGGCAACACTCCCGATGCGTTAGGATCAAGCGTGCCCGTATGCCCTATTTTTTTGATGTGAGTGATACGTCTTAAAAAATACACCATATCGTGCGACGTTTTGCCAAGCGGTTTGTCTATTATTATTACACCGTTCATTATATACCCTCGCTGTTAATTTGACGCTCTGAAAAATTTCAAAGTCTGTTCGACAACCGTCTTCTGTGCCTCATCAAGGCTTGTATTCAGGCTTGCACCTGCGGCTTTTTTGTGTCCTCCGCCGCCCAACGCAAGACAAATTGCAGAAACGTCAACATCGTTTGACGCTCTCATGCTGATTGATATTTTGTCTGCCTTTTCGGTTATGGCAACCGCAACTTCAACGCCCTCTATACTGCGTGCCATTTCGGCAATACCCGTCAGCTGCATATCGTCAACACCGTACTCCTTCATCATTTCTTGAGACACGGTTACTATCGCAATTTTCCCATCCTCATATACCTGCATTTGACTTAAAGCTTTTGCCTTCAGCAAAGTAACGCTCATAGGCACCATTTCAAAAAGCGTTCTGCTTATATACTCATTGTCCGCTCCGCAACGCATCAATTCAGCCGCAATTTCAAATGTAGAATCTGTAACGGAGCTGTATTTAAAGCTGCCTGTGTCTGACGAAATGGCAAAATACAAGCAATCCGCCTGCCTTTTCGTGAGCGGTTTGGTGAGCATTGTCATCAGTTTATACAATATCTCGCCCGTCGCACCTGCTTGTTTGACTAAATTGATTTGTGCAAAATTATTGTTGGTGATGTGATGGTCTATGTTTACTGTAACCTTTGCGGCATTGAATATTGAAATTCTTTCTCCCAGCCTTTTTTCATCACCGCAGTCCAAGCAAAGGCATAAATCGTGTTCGTAGGACTTTTCGCCGTCAAACACAACATAATCATCACAAATATATTCATATTTTTTTGGCGGTTCGTCTCCCGATTCGATATACACCGTGGCTTTTTTACCCATATCGTTAAGCCACGCTTTTGTTGCAAAGCT
>CAJOGA010000040.1 GCA_905233855.1 uncultured Clostridia bacterium | reverse complement strand
ACGCTTACTTGGAACGGGTCAAACAAGCTTGCTTCGGGCATAGGTGATGAAAACGACGGCGGTCTGACCGATTTCGGCCGTGAGGCGGTGTCGCTTATGAATGAACTGGGTATGATTGTTGATGTTTCTCACTCATCTGTAAAGACGTTTTATGATGTTATTGAGCACAGCAAGAGTCCCGTTATGGCTTCACATTCCAATTCAAAATCAATCTGTTCGCACAGACGCAACTTAACCGACGAACAGTTTTGTATGCTCAGGGACATGGGCGGATATGTGGGGTTGAATTTATATCCTGATTTCCTGAACGATTCGCAGAAAGCGTCGATAGACGATATATTAAGGCATGCGGACAGGTTTCTGGAGTTGGGCGGAGAAAACTGTATAGGGTTGGGTGCCGATCTTGACGGAGTGGAATGTTTACCGGAAGGGATTGAAGGCGTGCAGGATTTTTATAAGATTGCCGACGCTTTGGAAAAGCATTACAACAGTATGATATGCGAAAAGATATTATGGGGCAATTTTGATGCGTTTATGAAAAAGATGCTGTGTGTGATATATAATTAATAAAGCCACAGAAAGATAAATTGTTTCTGTGGCTTTGCTTTATTTTTGTTCTAATCTTGTTTTGTACGCTTCAAAGCTGGCTGTTATATCTGCCACACAGTCGCCGCCGAATTTTTCCAAAAACGCTTTTGCAAGCTCAAATGCAACAGCCGCCTCACACACTACCGCACATGCCGGAACGGCACATACGTCGGAACGTTCCACGCTTGCTTTGTTCGGCTCTTTTGTGTCTGTATTGACGGTGTTAAGCGGTGTATACAGCGTTGGAATAGGCTTCATTGCCGCACGCACTATAATGTCTTCGCCGTTGCTCATGCTTGTTGGTCTTTCTTGTGTAGGCGTTGTTTGCGTAATAAATTTCGTCGTGTACGGCTGAACCGCGGTTTTTTGCTACATCAAAGCCCATGCCGAATTCTACGCCTTTTATGGCTTGTATGCTCATAACCGAAAACGCAATGTTGGCGTCCAGCTTTCTGTCGTAATGCACATAACTGCCAAGTCCGGCAGGCACACCGCGAGCCACAACCTCCACCACGCCGCCGCAGGATTCACCTGCCGCTTTTGCGGCATCGATATATTCTATTGCCTTTTGCTCGGCTTGTTTGTCCGCACAGCGTAACGGCGATTGTTCAACTGCATCGGCAAAGTCCGGCGATGTGTAGTCTGACGACATATCAACAGAGCCTATCCGTACGACGTGGTTTAAAAGGGTAATGTTGAACTGACTCAACAACTGTTTGCACAATGCACCCACAGCGACACGTGCCGCGGTTTCACGTGCACTTGCACGTTCAAGCACATTGCGTATGTCGTCGTGGTCGTATTTGAGCATACCCGTCAGATCCGCATGACCGGGACGCGGACAGTTAACACGTCTTTCGCCGTTTGATTTTTCAATGCCCATTATTTGTTCCCAGTTTGCCCAGTCTTTATTTTGTATTTCAAGCGTGATAGGTGAGCCTAAAGTGACGGAGTTTCGTACGCCGGAGGTTATCTGCACGGCGTCCTTTTCAATTTGCATGCGGCCGCCTCTGCCATAGCCGCTCTGACGTTTGGCAAGCTCTGAATTTATTGCGTTTATGTCCGTTTTTATGCCCGACGGCATACCTTCTATTATGGCGGTAAGCCGAGGACCGTGTGTTTCGCCGGCTGTTAAGTAGCGTAGCATAGCGTTTTCCCTTCTTACAAACGGTTTTGGTGTGTATATAAAATAATCCTCTGCAATTACCGATGAAAACCAACGATAACCACTGAGGAGTATTAAGTGGTGACCCGTAGGGGATTCGAACCCCTGATGCTGCCGTGAGAGGGCAGAGTCTTAACCGCTTGACCAACGGGCCGCAAATTGTACAAATATTTTTAAAGCTTTTATATAATAGCATATTTGCAAAATGTTGTCAATCAATAATTTTTATTTTTTATTAAAACAGTTATTTTTTTGTCTGATTTATCAATTTTCGCATATTTTATTAAAATAAGCTTGACATAATAGCTGAAAAAATGTAAAATTAACAGGTAAGCTTATAGCTTGCTTTATTGCAGTGTTAATTGTCAATAGATGTTAAAACAAATAAAATCAAACAATTTGAATATATTAATTATTCCCGTTCAACATTGGCGGCGTTTGTTGCCGACAGTGATAAATAAACTTTTATACAGTATTTGTATTTTATTAGATACAGTGTTGTGTGAGCACAATACTTTGATGTTTACGGCAAATTACAGCCGAACATGCGTGTAACAGGCGTGGATTGTGCCTGTGCGTCATATGCTTTTTGGCTTGATATATAACTTCAGCGGTTGCATTTTAATAATTTACATTTTTGTTTTGTTTATCGGACAGGGAATGGATAAGGATAATTGATCCGGTGTTTCTTATTTGTTTGATAAAAACGGAGGTGTGGATTATAACTGCTTTAGAGATAGGTTTTCTTGTTGGCGGACTTGTATTGGCTGCGATTTGCGGCTTTGTGTTCTTTAGATTAGGCATTATGTACAGACGCAAAATAGCAGAAGCCGAAATAGGCGGTGCGGAAGAAAAGGCAAAGGCTATTGTCGCTGATGCACAAGCAGCGGCGGAGGCAAAAAAACGCGAGCTTTTACTTGAAGCCAAAGAAGAAAATCATAAAATCAGAACTGAATTTGACAAAGAAATGAAAGAACGACGCAATGAAATATCGCGTCAGGAAAGAAGAATCCAACAAAAAGAAGAAACCTTGGACAAAAAGGTTGAAACGTTGGAAAGAAAAGAACAAAGCCTTAGTGCAAAAGAAAAGAATGTGGAACAAAAGCAGCAGGAAGTGGATAAGGTTTTGGACAAACAGCTTGTCGAGCTTGAACGCATAGCAGGGCTTAACCGCGAAGAAGCAAAAAATATGATTCTTAAAAATGTGGAAACACAGGTACGCCACGAAGCCGCTGTAATGGTTAAGGAGATTGAAACAACAGCTAAAGAAGAAGCTGAAATGCGTGCTAAAAACATTCTTACGGGTGCAATTCAAAAGGTTGCCGCCGACCATGTTGCCGAAACGACAGTGTCGGTTGTGCCGTTGCCTAACGATGAAATGAAGGGCAGAATAATAGGCCGTGAAGGCAGAAACATCAGGGCTATAGAAACCCTTACGGGTATCGACCTTATCATTGACGATACGCCTGAAGCCGTTATTCTATCGGGCTTTGACCCTGTTCGACGTGAGGTTGCAAGGATTGCGTTGGAAAAATTGATTGTTGACGGACGTATCCATCCGGCAAGAATTGAGGAAATGGTTGATAAAGCAAAAAAAGAAGTGGACAACACCATCAAAATGGAGGGCGAACGTGCAGCACTGGAAACAGGTGTACACGGTTTGCATCCTGAGCTTATAAAGCTTTTGGGTAAACTGAGATTCAGAACAAGCTACGGTCAGAATGTTTTGTTACATTCCATCGAAGTTGCACATCTTGCAGGTATCATGGCAGGCGAGCTGGGAGTGGACATTGCACTGGCAAAACGTGCCGGCTTGCTTCACGATATAGGTAAAGCGGTAGACCATGAAATAGAAGGTTCCCACGTTACCATTGGTGCGGATATTGCCAAAAAGTATAAAGAAAATAACGAAATTATACATGCTATTATGGCTCACCACGGCGACGTGGAGGCAAACACAATCATTGCCGCTATAGTTCAGGCATCTGATGCCGTGTCGGCAGCCCGTCCGGGTGCAAGACGCGAAAATCTTGAAACATACATAAAACGTTTGGAAAAACTTGAAGAAATAGCCAATTCTTTTGAAGGCGTTTCAAAGTCGTTCGCTATTCAGGCGGGACGTGAAGTGCGTATCATGGTAGATCCTGAAGTTGTCAACGACGAGGGCATGATACTTGTTTCAAGAGAAATTGTTAAGCGTATAGAAGACGAAATGGATTATCCGGGTCAGATAAAAGTACACATTATTCGTGAAACGCGAACAATAGACTACGCTAAATAATTTAAAAAAGATAGAAAGTGTGGGGCTTTGCAGGTTAAAGGCTTGTAAAGCCCGCATTTTTTAATAAGGGATTGATACATGATGAAAATACTGGCAGTTGCCGACGTTTTTGCAAGAGCCGGCAGAGATACAATTATAAATTACTTGCCGGACATAATAAGAGAATACGGCGTGGATATGGTTATAGCCAACGGTGAAAATGCCGCTCATGGCAGAGGCATAAATCCTAACTGTGCGGAGGAGATGTTTGGTTCAGGCGTTGACGTTATAACAACAGGCAACCATGTTTGGGATAACCGCTCCGTATTTGATTTGCTGGAGCAAAATGCCAATGTGATTGTGCCTGCAAATTTGATTCAAAAGCACGGCAACAAAGGTTATGTGATTTATGAGAAAAACGGCATACGTGTCGGGGTGATAAATCTTATAGGTAAGGTTTATACAAATATCGACGCCGATTGTCCTTTCAAAACGGCTGATAAAATTTTGGAGACAATAAGGAACGATGTTGATATAACCGTTGTGGATTTTCATGCCGAGGCAACAAGCGAAAAGGTTGCAATGGGGTGGTATCTGGACGGAAGGGTGTCGGCTGTTTATGGCACGCATACCCATATTCAAACCGCCGACGAAAGTATCCTTAACAAGGGCACGGGATATATAACCGATGTCGGTATGACAGGCCCGGTATACTCTGTGCTGGGCATGGAACGCGATGTTGTTATAAACAGGTTTTTGGGGAAAAACAGCGGCAGATTTGAGCCGGCGGACGGCTGTTGTCAGATAAATGCCGCACTGTTTGATATAGAGCCCAAAACAGGGAAAACACAGTCTGTCGTCAGGATATTCAGGAAAATGCCAAGGGGAGTTCAACGGCATTGACAAAGATTTGAACGGTAGTATATAATGTAATCACTAAAGCACTATTTTTATTGAAAGGATTGATAAAGCTGTGAAATTTTTAGCTTTTGACTTTGGTGCGTCGAGCGGACGTGCAATGCTGGCGGTTTTAGAGAACGGCAAGCTTACTTTGGAAGAAAAACACAGATTTGCAAACGAACCTGTTACCGTTAACGGCGGTTTTTATTGGGATGTTTTGCGTTTGTTTCATGAAATAAAACAAGGCATATTAAAATGCGTAAATTCGGGCGATGCTGATATTGACGCAATAGGCATAGATACATGGGGCGTAGACTACGGGTATTTGGACAAAAACGGCGAGCTGTTGGGAAATCCGCGTCATTACAGGGATACAAGAACCAACGGCATGTTTGAAAAGGCGTTTGAAATAGTGCCTAAAGACGAAATATTTAAAAACACTGCTATAGCGTTCAATTTGTTTAATTCGCTGTATCAGCTTTTATCGGAGCGTTTAAACGATTCGCCGCTTCTTAAAGAGGCAAAAACATTGCTCTTTATGCCGGATCTTTTCAACTACTTTTTAACCGGCGTGAAAAAGACAGAATATACCGTTGCATCTACATCTCAGATGTTTGATTCGGTAAATCATAAATGGGCATACGGCATGCTTGACAAAATGCAGATACCAACCGACATTTTAACAGATGTTATATATCCGGGCGAGGTTATCGGCAGATTAAAGCCGGAGCTGTCGGAGGAGTTGGGTATCGGAGCGGTGCCTGTGGTGTCGGTTGCATCGCATGACACCGGCTCTGCTGTTGCGTCTGTACCTGTTACCGATACAAAGGATTTTGTGTATATATCCAGCGGAACGTGGTCGCTCATGGGCGTGGAGCTTGACAAGCCTATCATAAGCAAACAGGCTATGGACTATAACTTCACAAACGAAGGCGGCGTGAATAAGACCATACGTTTCCTTAAAAATATAATGGGGTTATGGCTTGTTCAGGAATGTAAACGTCAGTGGGAGAGAGAAGGAGAAGCTTTAAGCTTTGCCGAGCTTGAAAGTCAGGCAAATGCGGCAACGCCTTTTGCAAGCTTTATCGACCCTGATGATGCTGCGTTTTTGGCTCCGGGCAATATGCCTAAACGTATTTGCGAGTATTGCAAAAAAACAGGACAAAAAGTGCCTGAAACAAAGGGCGGCATTGTAAGATGTATAGCTGAAAGCCTGGCGTTTAAGTATCGTTATACCATTGAGGGCATAGAGCAGGTTACAAGCAAAAAATATGATTCCGTACACATTGTCGGCGGCGGAATAAAAGACAAGATGCTCTGCCGTTTTACGGCAAATGCAACTAACAGACGTGTTGAAGCCGGACCTGTTGAAGCGACAAGCATAGGCAATGTTGTTGTACAGGCGATGGCTATGGGTGCAATCAAAGATCTGGATGAGGCTCGTGCTGTTGTTAAGGCGTCATTCCCGATTGAAACATATGTGCCGCAGGATGCAGAGGCATGGAACGATGCGTATGTTAAGTTTAAAAAGGTGTGTAACATAAAATAATTATCAACATATTTTAGAAGTATTAAAAGGCATATCGAACCGATATGTCTTTTTTTTATGCAAAAAAACCGCAAAGCTGAATATAAAAGCCGGTGCTACAATAATGCCATACCAATCAAGGAGACGATTGGATAATTGACAAAAGCTTTTGTGTGTGAAATTTAATAATGGAGGGAGAAGTTTTAAATGGCAATGGTTAAGCTGCCGTATCCGCGGGAATTAACCGGGGATTTGCGGGAGGATGTTGCGGAACTTAACAGTAAGGTTAGCCGTATTGTTAAGGAGCTTGAATTTTTACTTAATAATCTGGACGAGATGAATGTGTTAAAAGCCGCGTCTGTGAATGCAAGCGACATAAACACATCCAAGGCTTTAATACAAGACGCTCAAATTCAAAATATCAAGGCGGACAAAATAGACGCAGGTACAATAAACTCCGAACTTGTCAGCATAAAAAGCAAAAATTCCGCTCTGGAAATAGCAGGGCAGGAAATTACCTTGAGAGATTTGCCAACAAACACAAACGATGAATCCGCCCAAGGCAATTTGCGTATGTATATGGGAATAAATGAAGACGATGATTTTCGGTTCAGTCTCTATGATAAGAACGAAAGACAAACATTTTATTTTGATGATGACGGCGATTTGAAGCTTGTGGGCAGTTTTGAAACCAGCAAAAAAAATTCCGGCAGTATATCTATCGACGGAGGCATTGTAACAACACGTAACAGCAGCGGCGATTTAAACGGTATATCGTTAATCCCCAGATCGGGAATTGCGGCATTGTACTATTACGGAAGGCTTTTATTAAATATGGTATACAATGATGCAATGTTTAAAATATCACGGGATTCTTCGGGCGAAGACGAGGTGCTGGTTATAAGAAACGGTAACGGATACCACGACGCCGTAATGGTTGGTCAGTGGATGGTAGACGGAACTTTAAAAGCCAAAAACAGCAGGTCGTTAACAAACATAGGCAATAACGATTATGTTACCAAAAGCGAAGTGCTTAATATGATTGGAGGAATACAATGAATAAGGGAATAAGCGACGATTTTTTCAAAAACGTGAAAAGCAGTTTTAAGCTGTATAAGGATTGCAGAAGAGAATTAAGCGAAAAGATAATAGAAAACAACCGCTGGTTCAAGTCGATACAGTCGGAGCAATCGGACGATAACATGCCTATTCCGTCAACCGGTTTTTTGTTTAATGCTATTGCAAACAAACATGCAGACGCTATGGACAACTATCCCGAGCCTAATATATTGGAACGCACGCCTGAAGACAGCGAAGAAGCTAAAATACTTACTCAGATAATACCGGCACAGCTTGAAATGAACAATTTTAAGCATACCTATTCCAGAGCGTGGTGGTATAAACTGAAAAACGGTGCGGCGGCATACGGTGTGTTTTTTAACAACAAGCTGAACGGCGGCATAGGCGACATAGACATCACTCATATAGATTTGTTA
The DNA here is from genome assembly GCA_905233855.1 of uncultured Clostridia bacterium. Lineage (GTDB taxonomy): Bacteria > Bacillota > Clostridia > UBA1381 > CAJOGA01 > CAJOGA01. Next base: position 5,488 of record CAJOGA010000040.1, on the reverse strand, counting down.
AACCTTTATTGGGAACCGTACATAACCGATATCCAGCAGTCGCAATATTTATTCATAACGGCATTTGACACTAAGGAGAATTTGTCGCGTTTATATCCCGACAAGAAAAATCAGCTTGAAGCTGAAAAAGACAATGACACTACAGAGATATACAGCTATAATCCGTCTTTGTCGTCAGAGGTGTATAAAGACAAACTGCTTGTTATTGACTGCTATTATAAAAAACCTAACCCCGACGGCACAACGGCGGTGCATTTGCTTAAATATTGCGGCGATACCATATTGTCGTGCAGCGAGGAACAGGGCGAGGAAGGGTTATACCGGCACGGAATGTATCCTGTGGTTATAGATCCGCTTTTTCCGGATGCCGACAGCCCTGTTGGGTTTGGTATTATTGATATTGTTAAAAATCCGCAGCGGTATATTGACAAACTGGATTATATAATAAGCAAAAACGCTCTTATGTCAGGCAAGATACGTTATCTTATTAAGGATAACGGCGGCGTGAACGAAAATGAGCTGGCAGACATGGGTAAGGATATTATTCATGTGGCGGGGTCGGTAGACGATACAAACATACGTCAGTTTCAGACAGCGCCGCTTGATGCGTTTATCTTTCAGCACAGAATACAAAAAATATCGGAACTTAAGGAAATTGCCGGAAACCGCGATTTTCAGCAGGGAGGTACAACGGGCGGCGTAACGGCGTATGGGGCTATAGTCGCTTTGCAGCAGGCAGGCGAGAAAATATCGCGTGATATGATCAATGAAGGCTATGAAGCGTACAGGAAAATTGTGTATATGATGATAGAGCTTATACGTCAGTTTTTCACCGAGCCGCGTTCGTACAGAATAGATAACGGTGTTGACAGGGAATATATAACGTATTCCAATTCAAATCTGGAAATGCAGCCGCTTGGTCAGTTGTTTGACGGTGATGATACGGTATACCGTCGCCCTGAATTTGATGTTGCCGTTATACCGCAAAAGCATAATCCGTATAACAAGGTGAGCCAAAACCAGTTGGCAATTGAATTGTACGGTCTTGGCATATTCAACCCCGACAACATTGACCAGTCTTTAATGATGCTGGAGCTGATGCAGTTTGACGGCAAGGAAAAAATTGCAGGGAAACTGAAAAACATAAAAGAGTCTATGACTGCTTTGTCAGGATTAGCACCTACACAACCGTAACGGAAAAATGTCTTATTGCATTGTTCTTATATGCCCACGATAAGAAAAATGTTAAAAATAATTATGTGGGCAGAAAGGAAGATGCAGTATGCAGGATGAAAACATGAACGCAAATACAGAGGAAGTCGTTCAACCTTCAGAATCTGACGGCGTTGTGTCGCAGACGGAAAATACCGATACCCAAAGCACACAGCAGACCGACAGCGTTGATAAAATTCAACAGAGCTTACCGGGTGATGAGGACTATATTCCTCAAACCTGCAAAAAACCGTTTAAACAGTTCAACAATAAAGAGGAGTGGCAAGCCGAAATCGACCGGATTATGGGGAAGAGACTGGCGAATATGCGTCATTTGAAACAAACGGCGGACAGCTACGCAAATATTGTTGCTACTTTAAAAACGCATTTCGGTGATGATGACGAAAAGGGTTTGATAAAAAAGCTGGAAAACCATCTTGCCGATAACACATACACCAACGCAAAAAACGAGTATGACGAAAACAAGGTAACCACGCGTATTGCACAAATCGACAGCCAGATAAAAGCTCTTAGTGCTAAACAAAAGGATTTTGATATGTCTGAGGAAATTAAAAATGCCGATTTTTGCAAATATGTGTGGGAGATGGGGCTGGACGTTGAACAGGCATATTTCCTTGTGCACAGGGACAGCATCATAAAACAGAAAATAGATGATGCCAAACGGGCCATTGCATCGTCCATCGCCTCCAAAGCCGCCAGAATTGCGGAAAACGGTACTGTTAAGAGTGTTGGTACAAACATTAAAATTGACACGTCGCGTCTTAAAGACAGCGAAATAGACGATATCATTTCAAGAGCCAAACAAGGCGAGAAGATAGTGTTTTAACTAACATAACAAAACAGAAAGGAAATATAAAACATGTCAGTAGATTATAATGTGCAAACAACCACACAAAACACACCCGGTGCAAGCATAACCGCCGAAATGAAAGCGTTTTACGACAAAGCATTGATACGTTATGCCAAGCCGAAGCTTGTCCATTCTCAATTCGGACAGGCAAGAAACATTCCGGCAAACAGCGGTAAAACAATAGAGTTCAGACGTTTTTCGCCCTTGCCGAAAGCGTTGAAACCACTTACCGAAGGTGTAACTCCATCGGGTAATTCGTTAAACGTTACATCTGTGAGTGCGACAGTTGAACAATACGGCGACTATATCACAACATCCGATTTGTTAAACCTTACAGCGGTTGACGATATTATCGCCGAAACACAGAACGTTCTGGGCGATCAGGCAGGCAGAACATTGGATACTATCGTCCGCGAAAAGATAAACGCAGGCACAAACGTACTGTACGGCAACGGCAAAGCTTCAAGAGGTGCTCTTGTCGGCGGGGAGGACAACTATGCCGATAACGATTATCTGAATGTGGCAACGGTTAAAAAGGCGGTGTCCATATTAAAGAGAAACAATGCCGCTCCGTTTAAAGACGGACACTTTGTTGCAATTGTGCATCCGGACGTTGCAAACGACCTCACAAGCGATCCTGAATGGATAAATATAAAATCAAACACCGATCCTAAAGATTGGTACGAAGGTGCTATCGGTTGTATACACGGCGTTGTGTTTATAGAAAGCACAGAAGCTAAAATATTCACCTCAGATCCTTTGGAAAGCGAGACGGGCGACGGCAATTTAACAGTTGTGGAAGTTGACGGCAATAAAATCATCATCGCTGAAGCTTTGACAAGCGCGCAGGCATCTGCACTGGCAAATAAGAAAATCAACATAAACGGTGCAACATTAACCATAGCAAGTGCGACAGCAGGCGATGCGGGCGAGGCATATATTACAGTATCGTCGAACGACAGCGTGCCTGAAAGTGCACAAGCCGATACGATTATTTATCCGGGCGGCGGAAGTGCAAATGGCAGAGATGTGTATTCCACACTGTTTATAGGTCAGAACGCATACGGTGTTACAAGCCTGGAAAAAGGCGGTCTTGAAAGCATAATCAAGCAAAAAGGCAGTGCCGGAACCTCCGATCCGTTAGATCAGCGTTCAACCATAGGCTGGAAAGCTACTCAAACGGCTGAGATACTTTCAAATGAATTTATGGTAAGAGTTGAAACAACGTCAAGCTACAGATAATATATCTTGCCGCGGCGGTGATGGCAATTACCGCCGCCGGCAAAAAATAATCAATACAAGGAGATGTTTTTTATGTCAGCAAAGAAAAAAGATATAAACAAAAATATGTCAAATGATGAGTTTTATAACGAACTTGTGCCGGTTTATCTTGTGAAGGATAACGACAGATACAAAGATGATGTACTTGTTACCGTTAACGGTTATAACTATCAGATACAACGCGGCAAGCAGGTTATGGTTCCAAGAAAGGTGGCACTTGTGTTGGAGGACAGTGCAAAACAGGAAAGCTACGCTCAAAGCATGATTGACAGATTTTCAAAAAGAGACTGAGAAGTTAGTGTTTAAAAGGAGGTAGAGTAGCGTGACGATATGGTTTGACGACAAGTCAAAAAAGTATGTTGGCAGAAACGAAGGCGAATATCTTGTTAAATATGTTAACAGTATTAAAACGCAGCTTGACGATGCTATGGACGCTCACAGAAACGCATCGGAACTTGATCATCCGGAACAAAGCGTCAAAAGTCAACACATTGCCGACAGTGCCGTAACGACGTCAAAGATAACTAATAACGCCATTACAGCCGAAAAAATAGGTGCAAACGCAGTAGAAAACAGAAATCTTGCAAATAATGCAGTTACTCATTATAAAATAGCGGATGCTAATATAACAACATCAAAGATAGCCGACGGTGCAGTAACAACGGCAAAAATAGGATCTAATGCAGTAGAAAACAGAAATCTTGCAAATAATGCAGTTACTCATTATAAAATAGCGGATACTAATATAACAACATCAAAGATAGCCAACGGTGCAGTAACAGCCGCAAAGCTGACAAACAATGCCGTTATAACCGAAAAGATAGCCAACGGTGCGGTTACGGACGCAAAGTTAGACCAAACTACGCAAACACGTTTAAGCTTGATTCATTATAACTCACCGGAAGACCCGACTAATATTACTCTTAGCAGATACAATTTGCCTAACCCTGACAATATAACAGGTATTAATAATACCGGGGTAGGTGCGTCGTTTTCAAACCTTACCACCGGCGGTGCGAATGTGGCACTCGGTAACGCTTCTTTACGAGATATAACAACAGGCAGCAATAATGCGGCGGTTGGATATAATACGTTAAGAGCTTCGACATCAGCAAATAGCAACACGGTAATAGGCAGCAGCGGCGGTGTAGATATAACGTCGGGTTCGGATAACGTCGGTGTTGGTAAAGGTGTGCTGTCCGGAATACAATCGGGTATAAAAAATACCGCCATAGGTACGAATGCGTTATCTGCGGCGTCTGGTGCTAATCCACAGCATAATACGGTTATAGGATATAATGCCGGAAAGAATATATCCGGCAGTGGCAATGTCTTTATCGGGTTTAATGTAGGCGTTAATAGCACCGCAAGCAATACACTTCAAATCGGAGCCGGAACAAACGGAGATGTATTAGTTGAAGGCAATGCCACCGACAAGACTGTTATGATACGGAATGTATTGCAAACTAAACCCATAATTACACCTCCCGCAAATGCTGATGAAGGTGCTATTTGTACTAATTTTTTTGGTCGTCCACTCTTAAAACGTAACGGTGCTTGGGAAAAGATATATACTGTACCGACACAAGAACCCATCAATACACCGTATGACACCGGACGATGGTGGATAAACGGAGCACCTATATACAGAATCAATATGTTTTACAGAGTTAGTGGTCAAGATTTAATCGATTGTGGAGGCGATATATTTAAAGGAAATTTTGCTGATATGGTTGATGACCCACAGCAAGCAAGCGGTATTGATTTAACTACTGAAACAATAAACTCATTATTAAGAATAACAGATGGTGCTTACGCAGAAGGAGGACTATTACCGCTAACCGATATGAACTCCGTACAATTAAACGAAGACGCTTCTTATTATAGCATACCACAAAGCTACACAATAGATAGCCAACATGATTATTATATTTTTGGTTACATTGAATATCTGTGCGATTTGACTGGAGATAGTAGTTCACAGATAGACATATCAGAAGCGAAGGAGTTGAACATACAATGATAATACAGGAATACAGAAATAAGATAAACCAAATAGAACGTTTGAAAACAGCGTTAAGCAATCTGGACTATAAAACATTAAAGTTTGTTGACGGTGCAATG
>CAJOGA010000039.1 GCA_905233855.1 uncultured Clostridia bacterium | reverse complement strand
GCTTTTTGTGCTCAGTTTGTCCGTTCTGCACTATTTTCTCTTCGCCCCCAAAAAGGGGGTGTAGCACAATGATTTTATAAATCGTTTTGCTACACCCCCATTTTTTATAATTGAATTTGCTTTTGCACGCAAATAATTATTCGCTTTGAATAATATTCAGCTTGCTTATTTCACAACAAAATTTATCAGTTTGTTAGGCACAACAATAACCTTAACAACGTTCTTGCCTTCCAGACATTGTGCAATTTTCTCAGACTCGACGGCAAGCTTTTTGACTTCATCCTGCGAAAGGCCTACAGGTATCTGCATCTTTTCACGTATTTTACCGTTTATCTGAACAACCATTTCAATAGTATCGTCCACGGTTTTTTCTTCGTCATATTCCGGCCATTTATTATCGGTTATCATTCCATTACCGCCTGCAATTTGCCACAATTCCTCGGTTATATGCGGTGCAATAGGGTTAAGCAGTATCAAAAATGTTTTAAATTCACCTTTTGTAACGCTGCCTTTTGTGTAAAATTCGTTTATCAGGCTCATCAAAGACGCTATTGCCGTGTTGAATTTCATTCTTTCTATATCTTGCGTAACCTTCTTAACTGTTTTGTGCATGGATATTTCCATATCCTTTGAATACTCATCGCTGTCTGTCAGCATGCCCTGTAAATTCCAGACTCTGTCCAAAAATTTATAACAGCCCTTAACTCCGTTCATCGACCACGGTGTTGACTGGTCAAACGCACCTATAAACATTTCATATGTTCTGAATGTGTCCGCACCGTATTGGGCAACTATATCGTCCGGATTTACAACATTGCCGCGTGATTTTGACATTTTCTCATTGTTCTCGCCAAGTATCATGCCGTGAGACGTTCTTTTCTGATACGGCTCTTTTGTCGGCACAACTCCGATGTCATACAAGAATTTATACCAAAAACGCGAATACAGCAAGTGCAGGGTTGTGTGTTCCATACCGCCGTTATACCAGTCAACCGGCATCCAGTATTCAAGCAGATCTTTTGATGCCAGCTCGTTTTTATTGTCCACATCTATATATCTGAGGAAATACCACGACGATCCTGCCCATTGAGGCATTGTGTCAGTTTCACGTCGTGCCGGCCCTCCGCATTTAGGACAAGTAGTGTTTATCCAGTCTTCAACCTTTGCAAGCGGAGACTCGCCGTTTTCTCCCGGCTCATAGTTTTCTATTTCAGGCAGACGCAAAGGGAGCTCATCTTCGCTTATCGGCACCCAACCGCAGCAATCACAATGCACAAGAGGAATAGGCTCGCCCCAGTATCTCTGACGTGAGAAAACCCAATCTCTCAATTTATAATTGACCTTACGTTTTCCTATACCTTTTTCTTCAAGCCAATCTATTATAGTCGATATTGCCTGTTTAACCTTTAATCCGTCCAAAAAGCCGGAATTTATCATAACGCCGTCCGCAACATCTGTGTAGGCCTGCTGTTGAACGTCTTTACCGCCCTTTACAACTTCTATTATAGGCAAATCAAATTTTTTTGCAAAATCCCAGTCTCTGTCATCGTGTGCCGGCACAGCCATGATAGCACCGGTGCCGTATGTCATAAGAACATAATCCGACACGAACACAGGCAGCTTTTTGCCGTTGACGGGGTTAACAGCCGTTAAGCCTTCTATGCAAACACCGGTTTTATCTTTAGCAAGCTCCGTTCTTTCAAATTCGGATTTTTTACTTGCCTGCATGCGATAGTCCGCAACCTTATCATAGTTGAGTATCTTGTCTTTATACTTTTCAATAAGCGGATGCTCCGGCGAAAGCACAACATATGTAGCCCCGAACAAGGTGTCCGGTCTTGTTGTATACACGGTTATACTGTCGTCCAGCGGATCTATGGCAAACTTTACCTCCGCACCCTCCGAACGTCCTATCCAGTTTTTCTGCTGAATTTTAACCTTCTCAATGTAATCAAGATTGTCCAGATCGTCTATCAGACGCTGTGCATACTCGGTTATTCTAAGCATCCATTGGCTCTTGTTACGCTGAACAACTTCACTTCCGCAACGCTCGCACACACCGTTTACAACTTCTTCGTTTGCCAGACCGACTTTACAGCTTGTGCACCAGTTTATAGGCATTTCCTGTTTATAGGCAAGACCTTTTTCAAACAGTTTCAGGAATATCCACTGAGTCCATTTATAATAATTAGGATCGGTGGTGTTTATCTCACGCGACCAGTCAAAAGAAAAACCCAGACTTTTCAGCTGACGTTTAAAGTTTGCAACGTTATTTTTTGTAACGATTTCAGGATGAATCTTGTTTTTTATTGCAAAGTTTTCTGTAGGCAAGCCGAATGCATCCCAACCCATTGGATAAAGCACGTTATAACCGTCCAGACGTCTTTTTCTTGCAAGAATATCCAATGCGGTATAGCTTCTCGGATGTCCTACATGCAAGCCCTGTCCCGACGGATACGGGAACTCTACCAAAGCATAAAACTTCGGTTTTGACTTATCGGTAACCGTTTTAAACGTTTGTTTATCGTCCCATATTTTCTGCCATTTTTCCTCTATCTGAGTGAAATTGTACTTGTCCATTTACATTATCCTTTCCGTTTCATATATGATAATTTTATAATTCTATTTTAACCGCTTCGTCCCACAATCTCTCTATATTGTAAAACTGACGGGATTCTTCAAGAAACACATGCACAACCACATCCGAATAGTCGAGCAATATCCAGCTTGAGGTGTTATACCCTTCTATGTGTCTTGCATCGGTGTCATAATTTTCCTTCATTTTTTCAAGCACTTCATCCGCCAGGGATTTAACCTGCGTTGTTGATGTGCCTGTAGCTATAACAAAATAGTCGCCTATGGAGCTTAGCGGCCCTATTTCCAGAATTTCTATATCTTTTGCCTTTTTATTATCTAAAAGTTCTGCAATATATTTTGCTTTATCAATCGGTTCCATAAATTCATTCCTCTCAAATCTGCTATATTATATACCAATACTGTTTAAAAGTCTATATTCAACACTCTTTTTTTTGACGCAACACTCTTATTATTTCGTTGCGTGCGTATATGCTGTTTGGGTGCAATATTTTCTTTTTTGTCAAAACATAAGTTATATTTGTGTCCAGACAAGCAAGCATGGCCTCGTCGATATCCTCCTGTGCTATCTGTCTCAGCTTATCGACACCGTCAATCTGCCTGTTCGGTTCTATGCAGTCGGATATATATATTATTTTATCTATCAAAGTCATACCCTTGCGTGAAATAGTGTGATAACGTATTGCGTTTATAATTTCGGTATCGGTTATGCCAAACTCCAGCATTGCCATTGCCGCTCCTGCCGGTGCGTGCATAAGCTGAACCGACGTTTTTTCATCATCATCGGTCTCTATTTGGGCTTGACTGCACAACTGCAGCATTTGTTCTATACTTATGCATTTGGCACAATCGTGCAACAGCCCTGCAGTGTATGCCTTTTCGGCCGGAAATGCGTATTTTTCCGCCATACGTTTTGCTGTGTCCGCCACGCCGAGAGTGTGTTTATACCTGCTTTCGGTAAGCAATGACCGCAGCTTTTCAAGATGTGCACCGTTATTCATTGCCTGCCTCCTTGCAATACAAACCGTTGCTGCTTATATACTCAATCACCGCATCGGGTATAAGATACCTTACAGTTTCCCCGTTTAACAAACGTGTTCTGATCATTGACGATGATATGTCAAAATACGGAGCATATCCTTTATACACCTTTGCACCGTATTTAGCTCTAATATTTTCAACCAAGGCGTCAATGTCCTCACACGCACCCTTGCGGTCAAACACCAAAAAGCTGCACATGGAAAGCAGTTTTTCGCCGTTCATCCATTTCGGCATATCGCGGAGAGAGTCGGAGCCTATTATAAAAAACAACTCGCTTTGCGGATATTTTTGCTTCATATATTCTATTGTTTCAAAGGTATAGCTGTAGGTTTCTTTTTTTACTTCATAATCGTCGGCAACAAAATCCGCATTTTCTTCAATAGCAAGCTTAACCATGTTGAATCTGTGTTGCGGATCAATTGTCGACGCATTCTTATGCGGCGGGTTGCCCGATGTCATAAACACAATTTTGTCCAAGGCGAATTGTTCTTTTGCCATCTCTGCCATCATCAGATGTGCATTATGGACGGGGTTAAATGTGCCGCCCAACAAACCTATTTTTTCCAATTTGTATGCCCACACTTTCCGGCACGCACCGGTATAAACCTGACACGCACCAACAGAAATATTATTATCTTTCAGTTTTTTTTGCGTTTTTATTCGTCTTATTATATGAATTACCGTAGTACGGTTTAAACTTTTTATCTGATGTCTTGTCTGTTTTTTTATCAGCACTTTTTTTGACGTTCTTTTTTGCCGTTTCTTTTTTCACAGGCTTCTTTTCAGGCGGAATGTATATTTCTTTATTGGTTTTGGACTCTCTGTAAAGCACCAGCTTTGACCCGATCGCCTGCACAGGTTCAGCTCCCAGTTTTTCCGAAAGCTCCGAACAAATCTGTTTTGTGTTAAGCAACGAGTTTTCCAAAACATGCACCTTTATTATTTCGCGTGCCTCCAGAGCTTTATCCAGCTGTTCAACCACCTGCTCCGTAGCACCTTGTTTGCCTATTTGATACAATGCTTGCACATTATTTGCCAAGCCTCTTAAATATGCTCTTTGTTTACTTGTGATCATCTGTATTGTCCTTTCGGTTTTATCTGACAAATTCAAATTCCAAATCGCCCATTCGCACAATATCGCCCTCGTTGATGCCTTGTGCTTCCAGAGCTTCTATAACGCCTTTTTTACGCAACGCTCTTTGGAAATATTGCAGCGATTCCTCATCCGCAAAATTTATTGAGCCGCCGACAGCTTCTATCCACGGTCCTTCAACAACATACACGTCGCCGTCTTTTGTGATTACAAAATCTTCAGGCGAGGTATAGTTTTCAGGCAAAATCTCAGGTTCAGGCTCATACACAGGCATCGGGGGCAATTTAACGAGCTGTTCGTAAGTATAATTCATCAGCTCTGCTACTCCTTTGCCCGTCGCTGCGGATATTTCAAACAAGGTATATCCTCTTGATTTTATTTCATCAACAAAATTTTTATACATTTCCCCGTCTGTGATTATGTCGGTTTTATTTGCCACCACAACCTGCATGCGTTTAGCAAGCTGAGGATTATATTTTTCAAGTTCCGAATTAATTGTATCAAAATCTTCTATAGGATTTCTGCCCTCTACGCCCGATACATCTACCAAATGCAAAAGCAGTCGTGTGCGTTCTATATGTCGCAGAAAATCGTGTCCCAATCCAACGCCCTCGCTTGCACCTTCAATTATTCCCGGTATGTCTGCCATGGCAAAGCTTCTGCCGCCGCCAAGATCGACTATGCCCAAATTAGGGGTAAGAGTTGTAAAATGATAATTTGCAATTTTAGGCTTTGCAGAGGTGGTTTTAGAAAGCAATGTGGACTTGCCCACATTAGGAAAACCTACCAATCCGACGTCAGACAGCATACGCAGTTCCAATACAACTTCAAATTCCTGACCTTTTTGTCCGTTTTTTGCAAAGTTAGGCGTTTGACGTGTCGGTGTCGCAAACTTGGCATTGCCCCAGCCTCCGTTGCCGCCCTTTGCTATAACAACTCTTTCGCCCGGTTTTGTCATATCGGCAAGTATTCTGTTGGTTTGTGCTTCACGGATAATGGTGCCCGACGGAACATTGATGATTATATCCTCTCCGTCCTTACCGTTGCTTTTTGTACCTTTTCCGTCTTCACCCGTGCCTGCTACGTATTTGCGTTTGTAGCGGAAATCCATCAAAGTCCATATGCCCGGGTCTACGCAAAACACAACATCACCGCCGCGTCCGCCGTCGCCGCCGCTCGGTCCGCCTGCCGCAATATATTTTTCCCTGTGAAATGCAATTGCACCGTTGCCGCCGTTCCCCGCTTTAATATAAATTTTAGCAATATCAATAAACATTGTTAATCCTCTCGGTAGTTTGTTAAATTAAATATCACCTTATATTATATAATATAAGAAGACTTTAGGCAATAGTTTATTTGGCAATAAACGCAAAAACAGCATGAAACAACAAACTTTGACGTGTTATCATGCTGGTTTTTTGTGCTATTGATTCAATTCCCTGCTGTCTGCATTTACATTTTCAAGTGATTTGATCATATCGTGAAGCTTATTCAAATCGTTGAACGCACTTTCCTGTTTACGCGTAAGCTGTTCCACCTGTGTTTTGACGCTTAACAGCTCTCTGCGTTGGAGTTCAATCAAAATTTTCAGCTTTTCAAAATCCAAATCCGGCTTCGACTCCGTCTCTTGTGCCACCCTTGCCACCGGCGTTTTTTGAGTGCTTTTAAACAATTCCTCCAATTCGCCGGATTCAGATGAACCCGTTTTTGACCCCGTGCCGTCTTTTGCAGACGGAGGCAACACATCTTCGGCTTTTGGCCGTTCCGTCTTATACAAATTATTCGGAACGGTTTCGTTAAACACATTTCCTATAACAAACAGATGAATGTCATTACGGTTTAACGAGCCGTAACAATCACACTCCGCCGCAGGCGTCTGTACTATAAACACTTCAGCTGCATTGTCGGACGGTATAAACTTAACAGGCTTGCTCCACGTCATACCTCCGTCGCTGCTGGTACAGTAATACACCATATTGCAATCCAGCCACACTGCCCACAGCTTACCTAAATCAGGAAACAACACGGGAACCTGTGCATCGTGGCTTTCCGATATTAAAACCCGCTCTGAAAATCTGCCGTTACGGCTTTTATTTGCATAGTACAAATTTGTTTCATTTACGTATATGATGTGGTCCGACAAAAAATCGTCTGTATATGTATATCCCGAATGACCCGAAGATATCTTATTGAAACCGCTGATCGGATTGCCGTTTAAATCGTAACATTTATATCCTATCTCACCGTTTGGATTGGTATAATACACACACAACGCGCCGTTTGAATACGCAACAGAAAACGGCCGTGGGCAGTCTTGTATTATGTCTACTGTTTCGGGCCGAGCGTTTGCGGACAATGCGTAAAATGTCAAAGCAAGAAAGCCGTTATACTGTGCAGTGTAGAACAGATAAATATTATCCTCAACACACACCAGCTTAAAGCTTGTTATACTCACCTTTAAATCCGCCTCAGACAGCAAAACATATTCATGCCATGCGTTGTTTTTGTATATAAGATACATGATGTTGTTTTGACGGTCGGAACAAATCAAGTGTATTATATCGTTACAATCCACTGCAGCGGAAAAATTTTCCTTCCCCTCCGCAAACAACGGTTTGTATCCCGTCCAATAGTTACCCCTCTTCCGGCGGTATACTATACCGTCGCCGTCTGTATAACATATATGCCACAAAGAACCGTTCTTTTGCCTTATTATATGATTATTCATGTGTATCCTCCTTCAATGCAATGTAATATATGTATATGCACATTTTTTTTAATAATATCATTCAATGTATATTCCTTATTTATTTGGTACAAAATATAAATACCTCACAAATAAACACATACCCTCTGTTAAAAATTACAGTATTAAAAAATTACGGTAAACACAAAGTTTACCGTAATTTTTTTAATATTTTGTGTTTTTATTATCAAAAAATGATGACAAACAGTAAAAAACAATATATACTTATCTTAATGGATGAATCCGAAAGGAATGATTGCACTATGATGACAATGACACAAAAAATACTTGCCAATGCGGCAGGTTTGTCAAGTGTGAAAGCAGGTCAGCTTATAAATGCAAAACTGGACTTGGTTTTGGGTAATGACATAACATCGCCGGTTGCCATTGATGAATTCAACAAAATCGGCTTAAAAAGCGTGTTTGATAAATCCAAAATTGCTTTGGTTCCCGATCATTTTGCTCCAAACAAGGATATTAAATCGGCACAGCAGTGTAAAACGCTGCGTGAATTTGCAGACAAGTTTGAAATAGAAAATTATTTTGAAATAGGAAAAATGGGCATAGAACACGCATTACTTCCCGAACAGGGTTTGGTTGTTGCGGGCAATGTTGTTATAGGTGCCGATTCACATACCTGTACATACGGTGCTTTAGGTGCTTTTTCCACAGGCGTAGGCTCAACGGATATGGCGGCGGCAATGGCAACCGGCGAAGCGTGGTTTAAAGTGCCTGAAGCCATAAAAATTAATCTTACGGGAAAATTCAGCGAAAACGTGAGCGGCAAGGACTTGATACTCCATATAATCGGCATGATAGGTGTTGACGGTGCGTTGTACAAATCAATGGAATTTACCGGCGAAGGCGTACACTCATTGACGATGGATGACCGTTTCACCGTCGCCAATATGGCTATCGAAGCCGGTGCAAAAAACGGCATATTTGAAGTTGATGACCAAACAATTGAATATATGAAGGCTCACTCCAAAAAACCTTATCAAGTTTTCACCGCTGATGTCGACGCTGTGTATTCACAAGTGATAAATATCGATCTTGGTTCTATCAAGCATACCGTTTCCTTTCCGCATCTTCCGGAAAACACGAGAACGCCGGACAACTGGGGCAACGTAAGCATCGACCAGGTGGTTATAGGTTCTTGTACAAACGGCAGGCTAAGCGACTTAAGAGCCGCCGCAAACATACTCAAAGGCAGAAAAGTTAAAAACGGTGTGAGAGTTATTGTAATTCCCGCAACCCAACAGATATATCTTGATGCTATGGACGAGGGGCTGTTACGTATATTCATAGAGGCGGGTGCAACTGTTTCAACGCCTACCTGCGGACCTTGTCTTGGCGGACACATGGGAATACTGGCAGAAGGCGAACGCTGCGTTGCCACAACCAACAGAAACTTCGTTGGCAGAATGGGACACGTTAAGAGCGAGGTGTATCTGGCATCGCCGCAAGTGGCTGCGGCCAGTGCAATAATGGGCAGAATCGCCGCACCTTGCGAAATAAATTAAAGAATGGATGGTTGTTGTTATGAAAGCTGAAGGAAAGGTTATAAAATACGGCGATAACATAGATACCGACGTTATTATTCCCGCAAGATACTTAAATACATCCGACCGCAATGAACTTGCCGGACATTGCATGGAGGATATAGATGCGGATTTCGTCAACAGAGTGCGTCCAAACGATATAATGGTGGCAGGCAAAAATTTCGGATGCGGTTCTTCGAGAGAGCATGCTCCTATAGCTATTAAAGCAAGCGGTATAAGCTGCGTTATTGCAAAGGATTTTGCACGCATATTTTACAGAAACGCAATAAACATCGGATTGCCTATATTGGAATGCCCTCAGGCTTCCGAAAATATAGATGACGGCGATAAAATTGAAATTGATTTTGACACGGGCGTTATTTTTAACAAGACAAAAAATCAAACATATAAAGCGGAACCGTTCCCGGAATTTATGCAAAATCTGATTCAAAAGGGCGGTTTGGTGGAATATATCAAATCTTCAAAAAAGGACTGATTGTTTTATGAAAAAAAGGATTGCTTTAATACCCGGCGACGGAATAGGTCCTGAAATTGTCGACGGTGCCGTAAAAGTACTTGATGCACTTTGCGATAAATTCAATCACGAATTTGAATACATAACCGTTGACGCAGGCGGCGTCGCAATAGATAAATACGGCGAGCCTCTGCCGAAGGAGTCTTTGGAAAAATGTCTTGGCTCCGACAGTATTTTGCTGGGTGCCGTGGGCGGTAAAAAATGGGATACGCTTCCGGCAAATTTGCGTCCCGAGCGTGCTTTATTGGCACTGAGAAAAGAGCTTAATCTTTTTGCCAACATACGTCCTGCTGTGCTTAAAAAACAGCTTAATTCCGCATCGCCGCTTAAAAACAGCGTCATAGGCGACGGCTTGGACATCGTTGTTGTGCGTGAGCTTACCGGCGGAATATACTTCGGCGACAGAAAACGCGAAAGCGAAACAGCATACGACACCGAACGCTACAGCGTTGCGGAGATAAAACGCATTGCAAAGGTGGCTTTTGAAACCGCACGTCTACGCAAAAGGCACGTTACATCGGTTGACAAAGCGAACATTTTGGCATCTTCTCAGCTTTGGAGAGACGTTGTGTCAGATTTGCACAAAGATTATCCCGACGTTGAACTGAACCATATGTACGTGGACAATGCGGCAATGCAGCTGGTAACGCGTCCGTCTCAGTTTGATGTTATCGTTACGTCAAATATGTTCGGCGATATTCTGTCCGACTTATCAAGTGCCATTGCAGGGTCGATAGGTATGTTGCCGTCAGCAAGCCTTGGAGACAACACACGAGGCATGTACGAGCCTATCCACGGTTCCGCACCGGACATTGCCGGAATGGATATAGCCAACCCGATAGCAACCATTGTTTCCGCCGCAATGATGTTGGAAATGTCTTTTGGTATGACAAAAGAAGCAAAAGCGATAAACAACGCGATAGACGCTGTGTTGGACGCAGGCTACAGAACAGCCGATATATACAGCGAAGGCACAACAAAGACAGGCACGGTTAAAATGGCTAACCTGATTGCAAAAGAAATACTGAAATAACAGACTTATATGACAAAAATCGGGCTGTGATAAAATGTTTTTTCAAAGCGGCGTCTTAAACGAACCGTTTCTCTTTCATTTTATCACAACCCGATTTAATTTATAACTTTTTTATTTAATGCCCAGTTCCTGCTGCACTGTCTTTACCGCATCAGTGCTTATATTACATGTGAGCAGATATATATCCACATTTTTGATTAGTTTATCTGCCGCTTCAAGCGTACGGTTGAGGTTTTGAACAAATACCGACTTAGCGGTCTCGGACAATAATCTCGGCAACGCCTCTGTAGCGGTCAGCGGACGTATACTGTTTTGAGTGCCGCGTTGGATAAACACAATAGCTTTAAGCGGAGTTATACAGTTTGAATTTATACCTGTGCTTCCGCTCCACGGCATACCGCACAACATTACTCCGTCAGATTCAAATTTGAGTATCGGCGTGTCATCGTTTATTATTTTTACTCTGTCGCCGTAAAGCGTTTGCCACAACTGTGTGTGGGTAGACTTCCCCGTACCCGATTTTGCGGAAAATATCAGCCCGTAATCATTACCGTCGTTATCGGTATATTTGATAGACGACGAATGAACTATGATACCGTTATGCCACAAAATTCCCTGTTTCAGCACCTCAATCATTATATTAAAAAGACGCAGGTCGTTTTTAGCTCCGGCAAAACGCTCTATATAGTCAAACGCAATTGTTATGTTGCTCCACGTTTCGTCGGCTTTTATATACAAAACCGTCTCGCCGGTATCGGGTGCCGTGTCATATATAAAATATCCGGTATCCGTCTTTACCCAATGTCGCCAGTTAAAACACGCCACCTCTTTGCCTTGCGGTATGTCAACGCGGTAATCGGTTGTAAATTTTACGTTCATATCCGCAATGTCAAAACGGCCCGTCTCATATTCTATTAGCTTTGAGCAAAAGCTTTCTTCAAAATCCTCGGCGTCAATGCCGTCGAACATAATTTTTATATTTGCTATATTATAATACCTCATATATCAACCTCTGCTTCAGCTTATTTTTCAGACAGTATTTTACCGTCTTTAATATGTATCACTTTATCACAAATATCAAACGCCGCTTTTTTGTGCGACACTATTATACAGCTTTTATCCTTTAACGTTTTCAATCCACGCAAAACTGCCAGTTCTGTCTGTTCGTCCAATGCCGATGTTGCCTCGTCCAACAACAATATGGGAGCATCGTACAAAATTGCACGCGCTATCGCAATACGCTGTATCTGTCCCTCCGACAATCCTGCTCCGCCTTCGGAAAGAACTGTGTCCAAACCGTCCTCCAGTTCGTTCACAAAATCAGTCATTTGTGCTATTTGGACGCATCGCAAAATCTGTTCATCCGTAACGTTCTTATTATAGAAACAGATATTGTCCCGTATGGTGCCGGACAGTATCATGTTTCCCTGCGGAACATACGCAAACATACCCCTTGATTCAACGTTCATATCTACTCTGCCGTCGGATGTATCAAAATACATCTCACCTTCGGAAGGACTTATCAGGTTTAAAATAATCTTTAAAAGCGTACTTTTACCAATACCGGACATGCCCGCTATTGCCACAAATTCACCCTTATTTATAATTAAACCGGCATGTTCAAACACCGGTTCATCGTCATACGCAAACGACAAATCCTTTATCACAAGTGCGTTGGTTTTTTCATATAAAGCCTTGCAGTCAAGCTGTTTATCACATTGTTCATCGGGCAGATTTTCAAGCTCTATGATTCTCTCTGCCGATGCGATTGTTGAATACAGCTGCGGCAACAAACCCGACATGCTCTTAAACGGAGACTGAATACGTGATACCAGCTGCAAAACCGCCGTAAGCGTACCGAAAGTTATTGCTCCTGTGTATAATTTATACGCACCCCACGCCAACGCAAAATAATATCCGGACGAGAATACCAAAAAGATGCCCAGATTAGCTACTATGCTCAACGTGTTACGCTTGATTTTTAATTTATAAGTGTCATTTTGCAAGCCGGACATTGCGTCGGCCACATTATCTTCATTTTTAAACGATTTTATAACAACGGAGTTTTGCAGACACTCCTGAACATACGATCTTACTTTTGATTCCGATTGCTGATGCTGTTTATGTAAGCTTTTCATCTTTTTGCCGAATATTCTTGCAAATACAAACACAAACGGACCCACAGCAAGAATTATCAACGCCAGTGCATGGTCAAATATATACATCATCACAAAGGCGGAAATGAGGCTTACAAGCAGAAAAAAGAAGTTTGGAATAAGATTTATAACGCTGTCGGTTACAACATTAACATCATTTGTCATTCTTGCAAGTACGTCGCCGGAATGGTACTGCGATGCATATTTCCACTGTTTTTTAAGTACGGATGAAAATATATCACGCTTGAATTTCATTTCCAATTTACCCAGTGAACGCACATTGATACTGCTGGAAGCAGCGTGTAAAACCATCTGCAAAATAATCATTGCCACAAGAAAAGCAAAGCTTTGCAATAAATTACCTTGTTTTTGCTTGGCGGCGATATCTATAACATCTTTGGAAATAAGGGCAAAA
>CAJOGA010000038.1 GCA_905233855.1 uncultured Clostridia bacterium | reverse complement strand
GCGATGCCAAGGTCGGCTTCGAGCTCTTTTATGGATCTGCTTATATTAGGCGTTGCGACAAGCAGTTCCTCCGACGCTTTGCCCAAAGACCCTGTTTTTGCGACTGCAAGAGCGTGCTTCATATGTAACAGGTTCAATAAAATCACCGTCCTTCAACGTTTTTTACAGTATATCATTGTTACAGGGTAAAATCAATTAAAAAACATCATGTAAAAGTGTAACGGCAAAACTTGTACCGACATACTATGTTAATACATCAAGAGTAAAGGAGGTAAAAAAACATGGGATGCTTCAATAATGAAAGCGGCTGCTGCGGCATAATCCTTTTAGCGTTGTTGGTTCTTTGCTGCTGCTGTAACGGCTGATAACAGTATGGCAAAACTCAGGATAAGACCGAAAAAACGAACATAACATAAAGTCAAGGCCACCGGTTTACCGGTGGTCTTGACTTTGTCAATCAGAACTGTAAAGTCTCTTCCGGTAAAAATTTACGGCGGACTTATTTATGTGGAGATAAGCAGATATTACACAATATATTGATATGACAAAGGATAAAACAACTATATATTGTACAAAAAAGATATATTAATTTGTATATAATGATGGTATTAATTATCATATTAATGTGGTAAAATACATTTGTATGATTTTATACAATTTAAAGAAACGGAGAATAGATATGAAAATAAATGTCAGAGATTTTATTGTGAATAACTACACGCCGTATGACGGAGACGCATCGTTTCTTGCAGGACCGACACCTAAAACCGTAGCATTGTGGGACAAGGTAAAGGACTTGATGGACAAAGAACGCAAAGCCGGCGGAGTGCTTGATATAGACGAAAAAACCATTTCCACCATAACCGCACATGACGCAGGTTATATAGACAAAGATTTGGAGGATATAGTAGGTTTGCAAACGTCTGCACCGCTCAAACGTGCTATCATGCCGTTTGGCGGAATGCGTATGGTTCGCTCATCGCTCAAAGCTTACGGCAGAGAGATGGACGAGCGTGTGGAGGATATATTCAAATACCGCAAAACGCATAACGACGGTGTGTTTGATGTGTATACCGACGAGATGAAGCTTGCAAGACACACAGGCATAATAACCGGTCTGCCGGATGCGTACGGACGCGGAAGAATCATAGGCGATTACCGACGTGTGGCACTTTACGGTGTTGATTTTTTAATAGAGCAGAAGCAAGAGGCAAAGAAAAAGTGGTCGCAGGGCGTTATGAACGGCAATAAGATACGTGAAGTAGAGGAGTTTGCCGAGCAGATACGTGCTTTACACGAGCTTAAGGAAATGGCGGCAAAATACGGTTTTGATATATCCTCTCCGGCAACCGACACCAAAGAGGCAATACAGTGGCTGTATTTCGGTTATCTTGCGGCCATAAAGGAGCAAAACGGAGCGGCAATGTCGATAGGCAGAGTGTCAACGTTTTTGGATATATATGCGGAAAAAGACCTCGCTGAAGGCAAATATAAAGAAGAAGAAATCCAGCAGATGGTAGATTCATTTATCATTAAGCTGCGTATGGTGCGTTTCTTGCGTACGCCAAGCTATGACGAGCTGTTTTCCGGAGACCCTACATGGGTAACGGAGGCTATCGGCGGAATGTGCACCGATGGACGTCATATGGTTACAAAAATGAGCTACAGGTTTTTACATTCCTTAACAAACCTCGGTCCCGCACCGGAGCCTAACATGACGATTTTGTGGTCAGACAAGTTGCCGCTTAATTTTAAAAAATATTGCGCCGAGGTGTCAATAAAAACATCGTCAATCCAATACGAAAATGACGACCTGATGCGTGAAAAATTCGGTGATGATTACGGTATCGCATGCTGCGTATCGGCAATGCGTATAGGTAAACAAATGCAATTTTTCGGGGCAAGGGCAAATCTTGCAAAAGCTTTGCTGTACGCTTTGAACGGCGGCAGGGATGAAAAGGACGGAACGCAGGTTGCACCTGTGATGGAGCCTGTAAAGGACGAGTATCTGGACTTTGATAAGGTTTGGGAAAAGTTTGACCGTGTGTGCGACTGGCTTGCCGAGCTTTATATAAACACATTGAACATCATTCATTATATGCATGATAAATACTGCTATGAACGCATACAGATGGCTTTGCATGATGAAGATATAATCCGTACATCCGCATGCGGACTGGCAGGCTTTTCAGTTGTGGTAGACAGCTTGTCCGCTATAAAATACGCTAAAGTAAAACCGATACGGAACGCAGACGGTCTTATTGTGGATTTTGAGACGGAGGGTGAATATCCTGCGTTTGGCAATAACGATTCAAGAGTAGATTCCATCGCCACAATGCTTGTTGAATTTTTCATGAAAAAGCTGTCGCGTAACCACACGTACCGCGGCTCTGTGCCTACAATGAGCATATTGACTATAACATCAAATGTTGTGTACGGCAAAAAAACCGGCACAACTCCCGATGGCAGAAAGGCCGGCGAACCGTTTGCACCGGGAGCCAATCCTATGCACGGACGTGATAAAGCAGGTTGCGTTGCGTCTATGATGTCTGTTGCAAAACTGAACTATGATTACAGTGAAGACGGCATATCATATACCTTCTCTATAGTGCCGCAGGCGTTGGGTAAAACGGATGAGGAAAAAACGGTTAATCTTGTGTCGCTGTTAGACGGATATTTTCTTGAAACGGGGCATCACATCAACGTTAATGTGTTGCAGAGAGAAGTATTGATTGATGCAATGGAACATCCTGAGCTGTATCCGCAGCTTACGGTAAGGGTGTCGGGTTATGCGGTTAATTTTGTGAAGCTGAGCCGCGAACAGCAGATGGACGTTATATCCAGAACTTTCCATACAAGGTTTTAATGCGGGAGGTGTGCGTTATGCACTTGCAGGCACATATCCATTCAAAGGAAACTTTCGGGGCGTTGGACGGCCCCGGCATCAGATACGTTTTGTTTTTGCAGGGTTGTCCGCTGAAATGCTTGTATTGTCATAACCGTGATTTGTGGGAGCAGGACGGTGCCGTGCTGCATATGACGCCCGATGAAGTTGCGGAAGATGTTTTGAAATACAAAAATTTTATACGTTCGGGCGGTGTAACGCTTTCGGGCGGCGAGCCGCTTATGCAGTCGGAATTTTGCACAGAACTGATGAAAAAGCTGAAAATTCACGGCATAAAAACCGCTGTTGACACCTCGGGCATAATGCCGCTCGAAGTGTCAAAACCGGCATTGGATGAATGTGATCTGGTGCTATTGGACATAAAAAGTATAGATGAAGACATGGCAATAAAGCTTACCGGTGCATCGAACAAAAATGCTTTATCAACGCTTGACTATCTTGAAAGTATAGCTAAACCGGTGTGGATACGTCATGTTGTCGTTCCGGGATATACGCTTGATTATGACATGCTTGAAAGAACCGCACAGTATTTGCAAAAGTTCAGATGCATACAAAGAACAGAGCTTTTGCCGTTTCATAAGCTTGGCGAGTATAAGTGGGAGTTTTATCCGAATTCATACCTGCTCAAAGACACTCAGCCGCCGTTGCCCGATGAAATGGAAAAGGCACGTGAGATTTTTACGTCCAGGGGCATTGTTTGTAAATGATAATTTTTAATTATATTATGAATTTTTTTGTTGAATAGTACAAAAAAAGCTTTACATTTAACGGGTAATTGTGTATAATGATAATACAAGTTAGGCTCGAAGGCCGTATTGATATCAAATTAATAAAAGAAAGGTGAGACAAAGTATGAACAAGAAAGTAATATCAATAATACTTTCACTGGCGATGCTATTTACAATAATAGCAATTTCCACAACAACAACAGCAGCTCCTATAAAGGGCAAAATCCATTATCAGGAAGACTTTGACGGCGAAACAAGAAACTGGAAGCCAACCAATGGCGATGCTTCACAGTTTTCTTTATCTGCCGATGATCCTGTAGACAAAGATTCAGGCAACTATGCTCACATTGTTGCCGGTGAAGGTGCTTTAATCTACAAGCATGCACCAAAAACTCCGTTTGGAAAAACAATGATAGTTGAATTTGACTATAAAGGTGATAACAAGTCCAGCGGTGCAGGTAAATACGTATACCTTGGCGAAAAACCTGCTTCTTTCGGACGCATATACCTTGGTGAAGGCGGAGCTATTCGTCTTACAACACGTGCTGAAGGTGCTACTCAAGATGGTGCTGTAAAAGCAGAGCTTACACCTAACGAATGGCATCATATAACATGGACAATAGACTTTGATGGAAGCACACAGAGCGTTCAGGTTGACGATAATGAAGCCATTGAAGGTCCGTACTATACTGAATATAACTCAGCACCTTCTATAGACAGATTCTTGTTCAGAATAGATCCGGATGCAGGTTACATGGATTTGGACAACATATTCATATATGATCCTGACGGCGTTGAAACAACAACACCTACACCAAAACCTGTTATAACACCGGTTCCTACCAAAGACCCTAACGCAACACCTACACCAAAGCCTGCAATGCTTAAGACATTGTATGAAGAAGATTTTGAAGGTGCAACAAGAATGTGGACAGCATCCAACAATGCTGACAACACAGTTTTTGCTATCAAAAACGAAGACGGTCCTGCAGCGGATTCCAAAAACTATGTTCACTTGGGTTCCGGCGAAGGTGCTTACTTGTTTAAACACAAATTAAACAAAACCCCGTACGGCGACAGCATAATAATTGAATTCGATTACAGAGGCGACAACGGTTCCGGTAACAAGTATATGTATCTTGATGAAAATCCTTCATACGGACGTATATTCCTTGGTAAAGGATATGTATCTATATGGAGCACAAAGGCAGTTGAATTGACACCTGATGAATGGCATCACGTTAAATGGGAACTCAACTTTAAAGACAGAAAATATATAGTAACTGTTGACGACGGCGAACCGGGTTCTGCTGATTTCAGTGATGGCGTACCTGCAACAAGCCCTTCGATAGGTCAGTTGTTAGTTCGTTTGGATAAAGATTCCGGTTACATGGATTTGGATAACATCATCGTTTACAATCCTGAAGGCGAAGATGCTCCAAAAACTCCTACTCCGACTCCTGTACCTACAAAAGAACCTGCAATGTTCCCTGATACAGCAAACACAACATACGAAAAAGCAACAAATGCTATCGGTAAACTTGGTATAATCACAGGTTATGAAGACGGTACATTCGGTCCTAACAAAAACATAACAAGAGCTGAATTTGCTACAATCATGGTAAGATCCTTGAAACTTGAACAAGATGCATCGGCAAACAACTTCACAGATGTAGCTGCAGACCACTGGGCAGTAGGTTATATCGGTGCAGCAGTAAAAGCCGGCATAGTTAACGGTATGGGCGACGGCACATTTGCTCCTAATGCAAACGTTACGGAAGAACAGGCAGTTAAGATGATAGTTGCTGCTCTCGGTTATAACGATGAAGCAACAGAACAGGGCGGTTACCCTAACGGTTATATTAAAGTAGCATCTAATCAGAAGATGTTCACAGGCTTGGTATTGTCAGCTAAGAAAGAAGCTACAAGAGGACGTGTAGCAATCCTTCTTAACAACTCTTTGGAAACAGAGATTAAAGGTAAAGGCACAACAATAAAAGCATTGAACACAAAATAATGTAAATGTTAAAAATACTCACGTTTTTTAGGTGGGTAGTAATAAGGAAGTGCCAATTTATTACCCGACAGGCATAGTGTAGAAAAGCAAGCATATTTCCCATTTATGATGGGTATGCTTGCTTTTTTTTATGCCTGTTTTAGTATTCAAATCGGCAAATTTTTTGCTGTAATAGACTTTTCTTATCAAGGTCGGCTTTTTGGAATTGATGATCTGCATTTGTTGTAAGCACAAAGTAATCTTTATCCTTTATGATTTCACACAGCGTTTTATATGTGCCGTTATCCGTAGTGGTATAACGGTTTAAGTAGATATATCTCGACCAATACGTCCAAAATTCCTATTGTGTTTTGCATGGGCGTAAGATGCCCGAATACATATCGTGAAACCCGTATTTATCTTCAAAATCGCTGAAATGCTTTATGGAATTCTCGCTGTCATGTATAAATCCTGCGGCGGCATAAAGTCCCGCACCTGCACCGATTAGAATTGCATCAGAGTTTTCAATTTCAGCTTTCAGCCTTTTGATTTCCTCCGAGTAAGTGTTTATAGGTTTGGTAGTCATCATCTTTGAATACATTAAATATTACCTCGATTTTTTGCGTTTTAAGAAATTCTCTGACAGTGCTTACCGCATTTTCTGCCGCTTCTTTTTGCGGAAAGCCGAATATGCCCGTTGAGATACAGCAAAATGCTATACTTTTTACGCCATTGTGCATAGCAATTTCAAGACAGGATCGATAAGAGCTTTTAAGTAATTCCTTATGTATATCTGTAAGCCGTCCCGACACAATCGGACCGACCGTGTGTATCACATAATCGCAGGGGAGATTATAGGAAGGTGTGATTTTAGCCTTGCCTGTGGGTTCTTCAAAACCTTGTTCTGCCATAATCTGACTGCATTTATAGCGAAGCCTTATACCCGCAAATGTGTGTATGCAGTTATCAATACAAGAGTGACACGGCTGATAGCAGCCTGTCATTCCCGAATTGGCGGCGTTTACGATTGCACCGCATTTAAGCGTTGTAATATCGCCCTGCCATAGATAAATATTGTCTTCTATGGGCGTGAGGCCTTTTATATCGGTAACGCCCTTTTGCGCTGTCAGTTCTTTCAAAAAACTGTCCTCTGTTTCAAGAAAAACATTGTCAGCCGGTAACGCAGGACGTATATTTACAAGACTGCGGTACAGTCTGAATTGACCTTCCGTATCATTCGGAATTTCAATATTCTCATACGCTTTATTTTCTGATTTTAAGTAGTTTATCAGATATAAAAGCTTTTCATTTTGCGTCATTTCATCATCTCCTACAATTGAAGCTGATTATCCGCCCGGCTTTCTTGCGAAACCTTATGTTTTCTCGTTCGGTTTTAGCTCTCCGGGCAAAAGCGGTGAGGTGGGATTATGATTTTTCATATTCCGTATCACATTTTCTTTGTTTGTGTTTGCATAGCAGTATCGGCACAAATGTCCGCAGGTATCGTATGCACCTATATCGTAGACCGGTTCATACCGGGATACTCAATCTTTTCTGTAAGGGTTTCTTACAAGCACATATTATTAAAAAATGTTATAGATTAATTTATGCTTTTCATGTTTATTCCGTAGTTATAAATCATTACGAAAATTATAAACACAAATATAACGGTCAACGCTATATTAATCACCATAGCAGTACGGAACAGCAGCATCAAAACGGCAAATATCGTCCATAAAATTGAGGCATAAATGCAAAACCGATTGTATTTTTTGCATCTTGCTTTCGAATGTCTGCTGCCCAATGCAAAAAGGAATCCAAAAAACAACAGAAATGAAAAAGTTAAAAACAGTATTTTCGGGAGCAGCAAAAGATTATCCTCACGCATAAATTCCAACCCGAATGTAATATTGTTCAAGGCAAAAATGATAAAAATGTGAAAAAGCATATACCCCAGACCGTTCGTCTGCTTTTCCCTGTCGATAATGCGGTCATAAAAAATGCCGTAACTTAAAAACAGTCCTACAACAATCAAAAACGCCATAAGAGCAAAATAGGTGCTGCGAATTGAAAAATCGCCTTCAAAGTATGAAGCAATACCGATTATCATTTCACCGAAGGTAAATACAACATACAGCATGGCTCTTTCAGAAAGGTGAGGAAAATCTACGAATTCTACGCTTTTCTTCTGACCGAAAAATGTAACAGCAAACATACCGAATAATATAGCTGCAAGAGAAAGCCATGTCGTTTGAGTTGCTTTAAACACAGGTATGTCCGCACAAACTATCAACGCTTCTGCAAATAAAATAGAAGCCATTTTATAGATTTGTTGTCTGTTTTGTTTTGCGTCTTTTCGGTTTCTTAGTTCCAAAAGGTACTGTGTGCCGATATTTATAAGAATCAATGCCCACGCGATGTGATACTGAGTGTGAAATCCTTGCCAGTCTGTACGGGTTCCCTCGCCGATAAAATACATCAAAAACATATTGATGAACAAAAATACATGATCGCGGACGCTGTGTCTGCCGTAGATATTAAAATAATAGGTGGTATAATTCCAAATCTGAATTACGGCAAGAGTAGTCATTGTATATGCCATAAAAGCTGAAGGAGCCACAAATCCGCCTTCAAAATTATGAAGCAACAGATTATTTCTGCCTATTACATATACAAATATCAAATCATAGATAAGCTCTATATATTCAACCTTTTTTTCTTTTTGTTGTTCACTGATCATTTCAACTTTTCCTTCTTCTGTATTATATAATCCTTTGTTTTTACGAGTTTTGTTCATAATTTCGGTTTTTGATTCAATTTTCAAATTTCATACAGTTTATCATATTTTCGGCAATTATTCAACAATAAATCAGTGCCGTATTAAAAAAGTATAAACCACACATATATTACGGTTTATGATTCAGACAAAAAAGCTTCCAAAAAATACTTGACAAAATATATCGGACGCGATATAATAAATTCAGAGGTGATAAAGTGAACGGTGAATACGAAATGTTGTTGCTTGAGAATCAGATTTGTTTTCCGACGTATGCCGTTGCGAATAAGATTCTCAGGCGGTATCAGCCGCTTTTGAAAAGGATAAATCTTACTTACACACAATACATTACAATGATGGTAATGTGGGAAAAGGAGGTTGTTAATGAGAAGGATCTTGTAAAGGCGTTGTTTTTGAAAGCAAATACGCTGACGGATTTGTTGCGGAAGCTGAAACAAAAGGGTTATATCGAAATCAACAGGGACGAAAACGACAAGAGGAACATTGTCATACGGCTTACTGATGAAGGAAGAAAACTTAAAGAGCGTGCCGTTGACGTTCCTAAGACAATTGTTCAAGAGCATTGGCTGACAGATGAAGAATTTAAAACCTTTAAATTATTGCTGTGTAAATTATTGAAGGGAAATTGGGAAAAATAAATAATGTACAAATGATATTTGTAAAAATTAATTATCAGGAGGAGAATATTATGAGTATTTATGATTATACTGTTAAAGCAAGAAAGGGTGCCACGCTGAATATGGCTGACATGAAAGACAAAGTATTGCTTATTGTCAATACTGCCACAGGCTGTGGATTTACGCCTCAATACGAGGCGATTGAAAAACTGTATGAGAAGTATCACGATCAGGGCTTTGAGGTTCTGGATTTTCCGTGCAATCAGTTCGGACATCAGGCACCCGGCGATGAAAGCGAAATTCATGAGTTCTGTACAGCAAAGTATAAAACAAAATTTGATCAGCTTGCAAAGATAGACGTAAACGGAGATGCGGAAGAACCGTTATTTACCTACCTGAAAGCACAGAAACCCGATGATGAGGTTGACGGCGGCAAAAACAAGGCGATTATGGCTGTAATCAAAAAGCTCAGCACAACCTGCAAAAAGACGGGCGATATAAAATGGAATTTTACAAAATTTCTTGTTGATAGAAACGGTAACGTTGTCAAGCGTTTTGGACCAACCAGCGACCCTATGGAATTTGAAGCGGATATCGCCTCGCTTATCTGAAGCAATCAGTAGAAAATATACGTCAGAAAAGGAGATATGAATGATGAATATTATAGAGGTAAACAAGGAAAATTTTGAAAATGAGGTGTTAAAGTCAAACATTCCCGTACTGGCTGATTTTAACGCTCAGTGGTGCGGTCCGTGTCGCTCAATGAAGCCTATATTGGAGGAGATGGCAGCATCGAATCCGGGTTATAAAATAGTATCTGTTGATATTGATGATGAGGATGAGTTGGCAGAAGAGTACGGCATTTCCTCTATTCCGTGCCTTATCGTATTCAAAGACGGGGAGGAAATTAACCGCAGCATCGGTCTTATCTCAAGAGATGCCATAGCAGAGCTTATGGAGGGATAAAAATGTATGACATTGTAGTCGTTGGTGCGGGCCCGGCAGGTATGACCGCCGCAATTTATGCCCGACGTGCCGCGAAAACCGTACTTGTTTTAGAGGCATTGAATTATGGCGGACAGATTGTGAACACGCCTGACATTGAAAATTATCCTTTGGAATCCCATATTTCAGGCTTTGACTTTTCGGCTAAAGTGTATGAACAAGCTAAAGGCTTAGGAGCTGAGTTTGTTTTTGAAAAGGTGGTAGAAATCCGCCCGGAAAAAGACGCTAAGGTAATTATCACTCCCAAGAACACTTATACTGCAAAGACGGTTATACTTGCAACCGGCTCGGAAAACAGAAAACTCGGTTTGGAAGACGAAGACAAGCTGGTGGGCAGGGGTGTTTCTTACTGTGCAACCTGCGACGGCAATTTTTACAGAAACAAGGTTGTCGCTGTGGTTGGCGGCGGAAATACTGCTTTGGAAGATGCACTGTATTTGGCTGATCTGGCTGAAAAGGTATATCTTATTCATCGCAGAGACAGTTTCCGCGGAGAAGAAGCTAATGCCGCCCGTCTGAAAGAGAAGAAAAATGTCGAATTTATTTATAATGCCAATGTTACCAAGCTGATTTCGGAAAAACGTCTGAAAGCCATAGAAGTTACCGACAAGATTGACGGCAGTATACGCACTATAGAATTGAACGGTTTGTTTATTGCGGTGGGACGCATACCGGAAAATCAGAACTTTGCCGGTCTTGTCAAATTGGATGATGCAGGTTACGTGATAGCGGGCGAGGATTGTCATACGAACGCAGACGGCATTTTTGTTGCGGGAGACAGCAGAACAAAAATGCTGCGTCAGTTGGTTACAGCCACGGGCGACGGTGCGGTGGCGGCAACAGAAGCGGTTAAGTATATAAATAACTTGGAAACGGTGTAAAAAAGCCGGACTTTTGAAAATGTGATTTTGGTGTTTACGTGTGATAAAATGTCGATAAATAATTTACCGGAAAGGTTATCGGTGGCGTAAGATGACGGAAAAATTTGATCTTCAAAGCTATCTGACAGAAGGGGTAGAAAGTATAGTTTCAGATGCCGTTAAGGCTACGGTTACAAATCCGAAGGAAAGTGCCTTTATGCTGAAATTTGCACTATCAAGCAAAGCGGCGTCAAAAAAACGCAAAGCTTATGAGAAAAAAGGCGAGCATATACCTCCGTTTTTGATAGCGAGCATCACAAGCGAATGTAATCTGCACTGTGCCGGTTGTTATTCAAGGTGTAATCATGCTACGGTCGACTCTGAACCTGTCAGTCAGCTTACAAGTGCGGAATGGCTGAAAATATTTGACGAAGCGGACGAGCTTGGCATAAGCTTCATTTTGATGGCAGGCGGTGAACCTATGTTAAGACGGGATATTATAGAGTCTGCGGGCAAAAAACAGAATATACTGTTTCCGATATTCACGAACGGAACGTTTATAGATGATAAGTATTTTGAACTGTTTGATAAGCACAGAAATCTTGTTCCGATTATGAGCCTTGAAGGTGATAAAGAGCTCACAGACAGGCGTCGCGGAAACGGTATCTATGAAAGACTTACAGCAAATATGAATGAATTCAGCTCAAGAGGTCTTATATTCGGTGCTTCGGTTACAGTAACAAAGTCGAATTACAGGCAAATTTGCTCCGAAAATTTCTTGAATGAGCTGGCAGATAAAGGCTGCAAGGCGGTTATTTTTGTCGAGTATGTTCCCGTAACGGAAAAAAGCAAAGAGCTTGCACCGGAAGATAACGAACGCGAATATATGAAAAAAGAGCTTGCTATACTCAGGAAAAAGCACTCTGAAATGGTGTATATCTCATTTCCCGGAGATGAAAAAAGTTCGGGAGGTTGTGTTGCGGCGGGGAGAGGTTTTTTTCATATCAATTCTCACGGAGGAGCTGAACCGTGTCCGTTTTCTCCGTATTCTGATGTGAATGTGAAGGATACTTCATTGAGAGAAGCCATGCACTCGCCGCTGTTTACGGCACTTCGGAACGGAGATGTTCTTACGGATGACCATAAGGGCGGATGCGTGCTGTATGAAAAACGTGATTTGGTTGAGTCTTTAATTGCAAAAAGCAACCAACACTAATTTTACATAATTCACAGTCGTTAATAAAAGCGACGTCTGTATATTTGGAACATAGCGGAAAGGAATTGTCATAAACATGAATATTAATCAGCTCAAATATGTGATTGAAATTGCAGGTTCCTCGTCCATGCGTGAGGCGTCAACAAAATTATACATATCACAGCCGGCACTTTCTGCAGGTGTCCGTGAGCTGGAAGAAGAACTTGGAATACTTATTTTTGAAAGAACAAACAAAGGAATCTCACTTACGGATGAAGGCAGAGAATTTCTTTCGTATGCAAAGAAAACTGTGGGTCAATATGCAATTCTTGAGGAAAGATATCTTAATAAAAACAGTGATAAGGAACGGTTTTCCGTTTCAACACAGCACTATAATTTTGCAATAAAAGCGTTTACCGACGTGATAAAAGAAATGAACCCGGATAAATTTATTTTTTCAATTCACGAAACAAAAACAAAAGAGGTTCTTGAAGATGTAAGAACTATGAAAAGCGAAGTGGGAATTGTCTCGTTTTCCGGCTCCAATGAAGCGGTGATTAAAAAAATTTTCAAAGATTATCAGTTAGACTTTACTCCGCTTATGAGGAGAGAAACATACGTTTATGTTTGGGAAAATCACCCGTTTGCCGGCAAAAAAGAGGTATCTATTGATGAGATGCAAAAATATCCGTGCATATCGTTTGATCAAAGCGATGACAGCAACTTTTATCTTACCGAAGAAGCAATGGCGGATTATTCGTTTGACAAAATGATTAAATCCGATGACAGAGCAACATCACTGGAAATTATAGCCGGACTGGGCGGCTATTCGATAGGTTCGGGAATGCTCTCGGACTCTGATGCAATACTTAAAGGGCTTGTGTCTGTCAAATTAAAAGAGGAGGATCCGCTCACCATTGGATATATAACCAGAAAGGGAAGTGTTGAGTCTGTGTACGGGAGAATGTACATTGACAAGCTGTGAAATTGAAAATCTGTATTTGTGAAGATTCAAATTTTTGCATCGGTTTTGCGATAATCAATGTTTATCACCTATAATAAAAATGAACGAATTTACAAACGTTTCCGCATGTGCTATAATCCGATTGTAGACAAAAAAAGGAGGCGTTGGTAATGTTCAAACCTGAAATCAAAAAACAAAATTACACTATATGTTGTCGAATGCGATAATCCCGGACATGTAATATGGCTGGGGCGTTTGACTGCATGTATACACGCCTCATAACAAAGTGATTGGCTTTTATATCCACACTGCCATTTGTCCGGGAGCTTACAATTAAGTCCCCGGTTTTTTTATAGTTAAAACCGAATAACAAAATTAAATTAAGATAAAAAATATTGCATTAAAAAGGAGATATTAATCATGAGCGAATACAAATTTGAAACTTTACAATTACATGTTGGACAGGAACAGGCCGATCCGGCAACTGATGCCCGTGCAGTTCCGATTTATCAGACAACTTCCTATGTTTTTCATAACAGTAAACACGCTGCCGACCGATTCGGTCTTGCTGACGCAGGAAACATTTACGGCAGACTGACCAACTCAACGCAGGAAGTATTGGAAAAAAGGTTGGCGGCACTTGAAGGCGGAAGTGCAGCTTTGGCACTTTCATCAGGTGCGGCTGCTATAAGTTATACTATAGAGGCTCTTGCGGCAAACGGCGGACACATCGTTGCACAAAAGACCATCTACGGCGGAACATATAACCTTTTGGCACACACTCTTCCACAATACGGAATCAAAACGAGCTTTGTTGATATTCATAATCTTAACGAGGTTGAATCGGCAATTACCGATGATACAAGAGCTGTTTTCCTTGAAACGTTGGGCAACCCTAACAGTGATATTCCTGATATTGATGCGATTGCGGAAATTGCCCACAAGCACGGCGTACCCGTTGTGATTGATAATACCTTTGGCACACCGTATCTGATTCGTCCTATTGAGCACGGAGCAGACGTAGTTGTTCATTCTGCAACTAAGTTTATCGGCGGACACGGCACAACTCTTGGCGGCATTATTGTGGAATCCGGCAAGTTTGATTGGAGTGCAAGCGGTAAATACCCTAACATTGCCGCACCGAATCCGAGTTATCACGGTGTTTCCTTCTATGATGCTGTGGGGCCTGCCGCATTTGTTACATATATCCGTGCTATTCTTCTCCGCGATACCGGTGCGGCAATTTCACCGTTTAATGCCTTTCTGCTGTTGCAGGGCGTTGAAACGCTGTCGCTCAGACTGGAAAGACATGCCGAAAACACAAAGAAGGTTGTAGAGTATCTTGCTGCTCATCCGTTGGTGGAAAAAGTAAATCATCCGTCATTATCCGATCATCCCGATCATAAACTTTATAGTAAGTACTTCCCGAACGGCGGTGCGTCAATTTTCACATTTGACATTAAGGGCGGACAGGAAGAGGCATGGAAGTTTATCGATAATCTGAAAATCTTTTCATTGCTTGCCAATGTTGCAGACGTTAAAAGCCTTGTAATCCATCCTGCGTCGACCACGCACTCTCAGCTTTCACAGGAGGAACTTTTGGATGGCGGTATCAAGCCTAATACAATTCGTCTTTCCATTGGCACAGAACATATCGACGATATAATAGCGGACCTTGAAAACGGTTTTGCTGCTTTAAAATAAAATCAAATTTCAGAAAGGATGTAATTTATCATGGCTAAAATATATAAGGGAACACTGGGACTTATAGGAAACACACCGCTTGTGGAAGTGGTAAACATAGAAAAAGAGTTGGGGCTTGAAGCCACAATTCTTGTTAAACTGGAATACTTTAATCCTGCCGGAAGCGTTAAAGACCGTATTGCAAAGGCTATGATTGAAGATGCGGAAAATAAGGGCTTGCTTAAAGAAGGCTCTGTTATTATTGAGCCTACATCGGGCAATACAGGAATAGGGCTTGCAGCTATTGCGGCATCGAAGGGATATAGAATCATTCTTACCATGCCTGAAACCATGAGCGTTGAACGCAGAAATATTTTAAAAGCATACGGTGCGGAGCTTGTGCTCACAGAGGGTGCAAAGGGAATGAAAGGTGCTATTGAGAAGGCAGAGGAGCTGTCGCATGAAATTCCAAACAGCTTTATTCCGGGACAGTTTGTGAATCCGGCAAATCCTGCCGTTCACAAGGTAACGACAGGTCCTGAAATATGGAATGACACAGACGGTAAAGTTGATATATTTATTGCAGGCGTTGGAACGGGCGGTACGGTAACCGGTACGGGCGAGTATCTGAAAGAAAAAAATCCGAACATTAAAATTGTTGCTCTGGAGCCGGAGGATTCTCCTGTTCTTTCTGAAGGCAGATCAGGCTCACACAAAATACAGGGTATTGGAGCAGGTTTTGTTCCGGATGTATTAAACACAAAGATATATGACGAGGTTTTCAAAGCAGCTCATCAGGACGCATTTGACACATCAAAGCTGCTTGCTAAAAAAGAAGGTATTTCTGTTGGCATTTCTTCAGGAGCCGCTCTTTTTGGGGCGATACAGCTGGCGAAACGACCTGAAAATAAAGGCAAGGTCATAGTCGCACTGTTGCCGGACAGTGGAGACCGCTATTATTCCACACCGCTCTTTACGGAATAGATAAACATACATATGTATATAAAAGCCGTTTATATAACTTGTGTTTAAACGGCTTTTTCCGGTGGTTTGAGAATATTTGGTCGTATGACTGCGAGCGGGTATACCGCTTATGGAAAGGAGAAATAAAGCATGAAAATTATTGAAACGCAAAACGCGCCTGCGGCAATCGGACCGTATTCACAGGCTGTTATAACAGGCAATCTTGTGTATACATCAGGACAAATTCCCATTAATCCGTCTTCCGGTAAGATTGAAGCGACGGATATTATAGGACAAACAGAGCAGGTAATCAAAAATTTGCAAGAGGTGTTAAAAGCGGCAGGAAGCACTCTTAATAATGCTGTCAAGACAACATGTTTTCTGAAAAATATGGATGACTTTGCGGCATTTAATGAAATATACGCAAAATATTTTACCGGTAATCCTGCAAGAAGCTGCGTTGAGGTATCTGCTTTGCCAAAGGGAGCACTTGTGGAAATTGAAGTAATTGCGGATCTTCTTGGTTGAGCTTTTGTGTTCTTGAATTAATAATAAAAAAATGATGCTTCTTTCAAGTCCAAGTCTGAAGCTGATAGTGATAACAGCTCGCTTGGGGAAGCATCATTTTTCTGTAATTATAGCATTTTTTTTGATTTTAACAAGAGTTACCTTTACTTTTGTTAAAACTAATTTCAAATGTAAAATCGTGATGTATGATATTAATTTGGCGTGAAAATTCAACCGGAGATTTTTGTTCTTCTTTTAAGTGATTGATGATTAAATCATGTTTGTATAACCCATTAAATATACATCAACTTCCTTTGCACATTTTCTGCCTTCGTTGATCGCACGGACAACAAGCGACTGTCCTATATGCATATCGCCTGCGGTGAATACCTTTTCCGCATTGGTCGCAAATTTATTATCATCGGTTTTAACAACATTTCTCGGCGTCAATTCCACACCGAAAGCCTCGGGCAGATACTTTTTTGTTCCGACAAAGCCTGCGGCTATAATCATTATATCGGCATCAATCGTTTTTTCGGAATTTTTAATTTCAGTCAATTTTCCGGCTTTAAATTCCACTTCAACAGTTTTTATTGCCTTTAACTTGCCGTTTTCGCTTATAATTTCCTTAACAGTGGTTTTATAAATTCTGGGGTCGGAGCCAAACACAGCAATAGCCTCTTCTTGACCGTAATCTGTCTTTAAAATTTTCGGAAATTCGGGCCATTGATTATTTTCACTTCTCTTTACCGGCGGCTTGGGCATCATTTCCAGCTGCACAACAGAAGCCGCACCGTGCCTGATACACGTTCCCAAGCAGTCGTTGCCGGTGTCTCCGCCGCCTACTATTACAACCTTTTTGCCTTTCGTGTCGTAATACTTTTTATCGCCTAAATTTGAGTTTAAAAGACTTTTTGTATTGGCTGTCAGGAAGTCAACGGCAAAATATATACCCTCACACTCTCTGCCGGACACATTAAGATCACGCGGCTCATTAGCGCCGCAACAAAGAATAACGGCATCAAATTCAGACAAAATATCCTCTGCTTTTACGGTGTTGCCCACATCGCAATTTGTATTGAATACAATGCCCTCCTGACGCATTATGTCGGTTTTTCTGTCAATCACAGACTTTTCCAATTTCATATTTGGTATACCGTACATTAAAAGTCCGCCGATTCTGTCGTTCTTTTCAAATACGGTTACCAAATGACCTCTTTTATTAAGACAGTCGGCTGCTGCAAGTCCTGAAGGTCCCGAGCCGATTATTGCAACCTTTTTACCGCTTCTGACCTTTGGCGGTTGAGGTTTTATAAGCCCGTTTTTATAGCCGTTTTCAATGATATAGAGTTCGTTATCGTGCACTGTTACACTTTCGCCGTTCATACCGTTTACGCAGGCGGCTTCGCAAAGAGCAGGACAAACACGGCCGGTAAATTCCGGGAAATTGTTTGTTTTCAGAAGTCTTGAGAGTGCGTTTTCGTCATTGCCTTTATAGACAGCATCGTTCCACTCCGGTATAAGGTTATTTAAAGGACAGCCCGTTGCCATGCCGCTTAAAATCATACCCGACTGACAAAACGGAACTCCGCAGTTCATACATCTTGCCGCCTGCTGTCTTCGTGTTTCGTTATCTAAAGGGATATAAAACTCATCGAAATTTTTTATTCTTTCAAGCGGGTCAATACGCTTTTTTGAATTTCTTTTATATTCTAAAAATCCTGTAATTTTTCCCATTTTTCTGCCCTCCTTAACCTCTTGTAACACTGTAAAACGCTTCAATTTCTGCCTGCTCCTGCGTTAAGCCTTTTGCCTTCTGTTCAGAAATTACAGTAAGAATTTTCTTGTAATCATCAGGCACTACAATTTTAAAATTAGCGGCTTCTTTTTCAAAGTTATCTAAAACAGCCTTTGCCTTTGGAGAAGACGTTGCTTTATAATGTTCCTTTAAAAGCGATTTTAACTGCTCAATATCGTTCTTTTTGTGTACCTCATCAATAGTAACAAGAGCTTTGTTTACCTTCTTATAAAGAGTGTGCTCCGGGTCATAAACATATGCGACACCGCCGCTCATGCCTGCGGCAAAGTTTTTGCCTACATCACCTAAAATAACCGCTATGCCGCCGGTCATATATTCCAGACCGTGGTCGCCCACACCCTCACATACGGCGGTTGCACCCGAATTGCGGACGCAGAAACGCTCGCCCGCCACACCGTTTATAAATGCCTTGCCGCTTGTGGCACCGTACAACGCTACATTGCCGATAATAATATTTTCATCAGGCTTGAAACTGATTCCTTTCGGCGGATACACTATAAGCTTACCGCCGGATAAACCCTTTCCGAAATAGTCGTTGGAGTCGCCGCAAAGCTTTAAAGTAAGACCTTTCGGAATAAATGCACCAAAGGACTGACCGCCTCCACCGAAACAGTTAACGGTGAAAGTGTCGTCTTTCAATGTGTTTTTGAAGGTTTTGGTTATTTCAGAGCCTAAAATTGTTCCCAAAGCTCTGTCGGTGCTTGTAACGTTGATATCGATTTCTGCTTTTTCACCGGTTTTTAATGATTTTTCAAAATTTTTTAACAGTATCTTTTCATCTATTGTATCTCTTAATTTAAAATCATAAAGGTCGTTTTCATCAAATCTTGTTTTAACATTTGCTGCGTTTTTATAAAGGATTTTACTCATATCTATAAACTTTGCCATAGGTGCTACGCTGTTTTGTCTCACACGCAACAGCTCGGAATGTCCAACCATTTCATCAATACTTCTTATACCGAGCTTTGCCATAATTTCACGCAATTCCTGTGCTATAAAACGCATAAAGTTAATAACGTATTCCGGCTTACCCTTAAATCGTTTGCGAAGCTCGGGATTTTGTGTTGCTATGCCGACAGGGCAGGTGTCCAGATTACAAACACGCATCATAACGCAACCCATTGTTACAAGCGGTGCAGTGGCAAATCCGAATTCTTCCGCACCCAAAAGACATGCTATAGCCACATCACGGCCGCTCATTAACTTACCGTCAGTTTCTATCACAACCTTTGAGCGAAGACGGTTTTCTATGAGCGTCTGATGTGTTTCTGCCAGACCTAATTCCCAAGGCAGACCTGCGTTATGGATAGAGCTTTTCGGTGCCGCACCTGTTCCGCCGTCATACCCCGACACAAGAATAACCTGTGCTCCTGCCTTTGCGACGCCTGCCGCTATTGTGCCGACGCCTGCTTCAGATACAAGCTTTACTGAAATGCGAGCGGCTCTGTTTGCATTTTTTAAATCGTAAATAAGCTGTGCCAAATCCTCAATGGAATAAATATCGTGATGAGGAGGAGGTGAAATAAGAGATACTCCCGGAGTTGAATATCTTGTCTTGGCAATCCACGGATAAACCTTTTTACCCGGCAGGTGTCCGCCTTCGCCCGGCTTTGCACCTTGTGCCATTTTTATCTGAATTTCCTTTGCACTCATAAGGTATTCGCTGGTTACGCCGAAACGCCCCGATGCTACCTGTTTTATGCTGCTGGAAAGGTCGGAATACAATCTTTCCGGCAGTTCTCCGCCTTCGCCCGAATTTGACTTGCCGCCTATAGTATTCATTGCCTTTGCAAGACATTCGTGTGCCTCCTGCGAGATAGAGCCATAAGACATTGCACCGGTTTTAAAGCGTCTTACAATGCTGTCAACAGATTCCACCTCATCAATAGGTATAGGCGTGGTTTTATCAAAGGTAAATTCCAAAAGTCCTCTTAATGTATGAGGCTTTGTCTCATCATCCACCAGTTTTGTGTATTCTTTGAAGAGTTCATAATCGCCCAGCCTTGTGGCTTTCTGAAGTGCGACTATGGTTTTCGGATTGTATAAATGGTCATACTTTTCCGCCCCGCTTCGTAATTTGTGTTCGCCGGTGCTTTCAAGCATGGTATCTACTCCCAGGCCGAGAGGGTCAAAGGCGTGGGAGTGGAACCATTCAACCGATTTGCCGATTTCGTCTATTCCTATTCCTTCGATTCGGCTTACTGTGTTGGTAAAATACTTATCTATTGTTTTTGTGTTGATACCTATTGCTTCAAAAATTTGTGCGGATTGGTATGAACGCAAAGTGGAGATTCCCATTTTAGACGCAATTTTAACTATTCCGTGTAAAATTGCACTGTTGTAATCGTCTATTGCAACGTGTAGGTCTTTATCCAGCATACCTTTTTCAATCAACTCATAAATTGCTTCGTCTGCCAAATATGGATTTACCGCCCTTGCACCGTAACCCAAAAGCAGGGCGAAATGATGTACGTCGCGGGGCTCCGCACTTTCCAAGATGATGGAAATGCTTGTGCGTTTTTTTGTCTTTATAAGATATTGCTCAACTGCAGACACAGCCAGAAGCGAAGGTATGGCAACGTGGTTTTCGTCTACACCGCGGTCGGATAGAATTATAATGTTTGCACCGTTTTTATACGCTTTATCTATTTTCACAAAAAGATGGTCTACCGCATTTTCCAAAGACGTGTTTTTATAATACAAAAGCGACACTGTTTCCACATTAAATCCGTCGCCGCTTAAAGCTTTGATTTTGAGTAAATCAACGCCGGATAAAATAGGATTGTTTATCTGCAACACACGGCAATTTTCCGCTTTGTCGCAAAGGAGATTGCCGTCCGCACCGACATAAACGGTAGTGCTTGTAACAGATTCTTCACGGATGGCATCGATAGGCGGATTTGTAACCTGTGCAAAAAGTTGTTTGAAGTAGTTGAAAAGCGGCTGATGATCGGGCGACAAAACAGCCAGAGGAACATCTATGCCCATTGCCGCTGTTGCTTCGATACCGTCTTTTGCCATAGGCAAAATTACGCTTGTCAGGTCTTCATATGAGTAACCGAAAGCTTTATACAGTCTGTCTCGCATGCTTTGCTCACTCACATCCACTTTTTTGTTTGGTATAGGAAGCTCATTCAGCTTCTTTAAATATCTGTCAAGCCATTCCCCGTACGGATGACGGCTTGCATAATAATCTTTTAAGTGATTATCGTCAATGATCTCGCCCTTTACCGTATCCACAATAAGCATTTTGCCCGGTTGAAGACGTGATTTTTGAGCGATGTTTTCAGGCTCAAAGTCAAGCACGCCAACTTCCGAAGCCAATACAAGATAGTTATCCTTTGTGATATAATATCTTGAAGGGCGAAGGCCGTTTCTGTCAAGAGTTGCTCCAACGGTATCACCGTCCGAAAACAAAATCGAAGCAGGCCCGTCCCAAGGCTCCATCATAGTGGCGTAATATTTATACATATCCTTCTTTGCCTGACTCATTGTGTCTATTTTATCCCACGGTTCGGGAATGGCAATCATCATTGCAAGAGGCAGGTCAATACCGTTCATTACCATAAATTCAACGGTATTGTCGAGCATAGCAGAGTCGGAGCCTTTTGCGTTTACAACAGGCAGTATCTTTTCCATATCGTCGGAAAGTATCGGGGAAGACATTGTCTCCTCACGGGCAATCATTCTGTCGGCGTTGCCTCGTATGGTATTAATTTCGCCGTTGTGGAGAATAAATCTGTTAGGATGTGCTCTTTCCCAGCTTGGGTTTGTATTGGTGGAAAAGCGAGAGTGTACCATAGCGATAGCGGATTTATAATCTTCGCTTTGCAAATCTTTATAGAAATTACGCAGCTGTCCGACTAAAAACATACCCTTATACACAATAGTTCTTGAGGAAAGGGAAACAACGTATGTGTTATCATTGCTCTGTTCAAACTCACGACGTATAACGTAAAGCTTACGGTCAAAGTCTATGCCCTTTTTGAGGCTGTCGGGACGCTTTAAAAAGCACTGCATAATATAAGGCATACTGTCTGTCGCTTTTTTACCGAGGATTTTTGCGTCGGTAGGCACATCTCTCCAGCCAATTAACTGTACGCCTTCTTTTTGCACAATCAATTCCAACATTTTCATTGCCTGTTTTCGCTTTAGAGTATCTTGCGGGAAGAAAAACATACCGACACCGTAGTCGCGTTCCTCGCCCAATTCAAAGCCGCTGTGTTTTTTAAAGAAACAGTGCGACACCTGCACCATTATTCCCACTCCGTCGCCAACTTCGCCGGTAGCGTCTTTGCCTGCTCTGTGTTCAAGTTTTTCCACAATCTTTAAAGCGTCGTCTACTACTTTATGTTCTTTTTTACCTTTTATATTTATAACAGCACCGATACCGCAGGCATCGTGCTCGAATTTTTCATCATATAACCCTCTCATAAAACAACCCTCTCAATCTTAAATTCCGCTTTTGCCGTAGTTTTTAAGCACCCTGGCTGACGGGTCATCCACATTACAGCCTTCCCAGTTTTTATTTGGCATCCAGAAATCAGGCACCATTTCAGCCTGGTCAGGATAGTATTTTTCAAATAATTCACGGTATAAAAGCGACTCTTTGGTAAACGGTGTTGCAAAGGTGTATTTCTCTGATTTTTCTTTGAATTCCGCATCGGTATATAACCCGTTTGCATACTCTTTTAAATAATCCACCATTGAGTGCCCGACAGCGTCAGAGAATGCCGCCTTTTCACGCCATAAAATATCATACGGCAGATAATCTCCTTCAAAAGCCTTTCTGAGAAGATATTTGCCCTTGCCGTAAACATTCATTTTCTTTTCGGGATTAATGCTCATTACATATTGTGCAAAGTCAAGATCGCCAAAAGGTACTCTTGCTTCAAGCGAGTTTACGCTTATGCATCTGTCGGCACGCAATACGTCGTATGCGTACAGCTCTTTAACACGTTTTACCGCTTCTTTTTGAAATTCCTCTGCATTTGGGGCAAAATCTGTGTATTTATAGCCGAATAATTCGTCCGAAATTTCACCCGTTAAAAGCACGCGTATATCCGTCTGCTCGTGTATTGCCTTGCAGATAAGATACATCCCCATACTTGCTCTTATGGTGGTAATATCGTATGTGCCTAAAATGCTTATAACCGTTTCAAGGTTTGATATTACAATGTCTTTATTAATTATTATTTCCTTGTGTTCGCTTCCGATATAGTCTGCCACCTGTTTTGCATATTTTAAATCTATCGCGTCTTCGTTCATACCTATTGCAAAGGTGCGTATAGGCTTTTCGCTCTGTTTTGCCGCAACGGCACAGACGAGTGAGCTGTCGAGACCGCCGCTTAATAAAAAGCCCACTTTTGCGTCTGCAACAAGCCTTTTCTTTATACCGGAAACCAATTTATTGTGTATGTTTTCACATATTATGTTCAAGTCATCGTTTATATACTCTTTCACCGACGTAACGTCACGATAGCATATAAACTTACCGTTTTTATAATAATGTCCGGGAGGGAACGGAATAATTCTACCGGTCATTCCCACAAGATTTTTTGCTTCGCTTGCAAACATTATTGTGCCGTTTTCATCATAGCCGTAAAACAGCGGACGTATTCCGATAGGGTCTCTTGCCGCAATGTATTCGTCATTTTCGCTGTCATATATTATAAGAGCAAATTCCGCATCTAAATCTTTGAACATTTGCACGCCATACTCTTTATACAGCGGAAGCAGAATTTCACAATCCGAATCACTTTTGAAAGAATACCCCTTATTTTTAAGCTCCGCTTTTGTTTTTTCATAGCCGTAAATTTCACCGTTGCATACAACGAAGCTGCCGTTTAATTCAAACGGCTGCATACCCTGTGGGTGAAGCCCCATAATAGAAAGACGCTGAAAACCCAAGAGTCCTCTGCCGGTGTCGACCACACGCATATCGTCAGGGCCGCGTGATGTTGTTTTCATTAACCCTTCTTTGAATTTTTCTTTGTCTTTGCAAGTATCGCAAAAGCCCATAATAGAGCACATATAATTTTGACCCCCTCTATACTTCAAATGACACATCCGCATAAAACATGCGGATGTGTCAGATTGTCGAAAAATCAGTCTGTCAGACTGCAGATAAAAACTGTAATTATAATCACTCTACGTCCTGTAAAGCGTCGTAGCCTTCTTCGCCGGTTCGCACCTTAACAACATTTTCAACATCATAGACAAAAATTTTACCGTCGCCGATATGACCTGTATAAAGCACTTTTTTAGCCGTTTCTATAACATCTCTTACCGGAACTTTTGCAACTACTATATCAACCTGTATCTTTGGCATGAGGTTAGGCTCAACTTCAACGCCACGATAGTATTCAGGCTTGCCCTTTTGTATTCCGCAGCCCATAACGTGCGATACCGTCATACCTGTTATACCGATGTCTATAAGGCTGTTTTTAAGCGACTCCAACATTCTTTCCTTGCAGATAATTTCAATCTTTGTGAATTTGTTTGACCTTTCTTCACCGAAGGTAGGCATCTTTTTAACCTCCACTGCATCGGAAACCGGAACATCGCCTGTAACAGCAACCGGAGCTTCCGGGTTGTATTCCATGTGAGGAGCAACGGCAAAGTCCGCATATGAGTTCGGCAGACCGTGTTCTGTTGCGTCCAGTCCTGTGATTTCTTCCTCTGCACTTGCTCTTAAACCGACAGTTGCTTTTATTACCTTAAACGTGATAGTCATTGTAACCGTAGTCCAAAGGATAATTGCCGCAATACCCAAAAGCTGAACGCCGAGAAGTCTTATTTCTCCTGTGTAGAATAAACCGTTAAGTCCTGCAGGCGCGTCCGGGTTAGCAAGCAAACCTACCGCTAACGTTCCCCAGATTCCGTTTGCCATATGTACGCCGACAGCACCGACAGGGTCGTCTATATGGAGCTTTAAATCAAGAAATTCTACAACCGCAACAACCAATACACCAGAAACAACACCCACTACCAATGAACCGAATGCATCCAATGCGTCGCAGCCTGCTGTAATACCCACAAGACCTGCCAGCGATGCGTTTAAGCACATTGAAACGTCAGGCTTACCGTTTTTAACCCATGTGAATATCATACAAGTAACTGTTGCAACAGCAGGGGCAATAGTCGTTGTGAGGAAAATAGAACCGAGTTCCGAAACACTTGTTGCCGCAGCACCGTTAAATCCGTACCAACCGAACCAAAGGATAAAGCAGCCTAAAGCACCTATCGTAATTGCGTGGCCGGGAATAGCGTTTACTTTAATCACTTTGCCGTTGCTGTCTTTTTTATACTTACCGATACGTGGACCGAGTATTATCGCACCTATTAATGCCGCTACACCGCCGACGGTGTGAATTGCTGCAGAACCTGCATAATCATGAAATCCGAGCTGTGCAAGCCAGCCTTGTGAATTCCATACCCAGCCGGCTTGAATCGGGTAGACCAGAAGTGAAATCACGCCCGAATAGATGCAGTATGAAATGAATTTTGTTCTCTCTGCCATGGCACCCGATACGATAGTCGCCGCCGTTGCACAGAACACCAGATTAAACACAAAGCTTGAAGCATTTGTTTGTATAAACTCGCCGAAGTTTGTGAATATTTTCAAATTCGGAATACCGATAAAACCGGCTACATAATCCTCCGCCATCATTAATGCAAAACCTAAAAACACGAACATCACCGTGCCGATACAAAAGTCCATTAAGTTCTTCATTATAATGTTACCTGCGTTCTTCGCTCTGGTGAAACCTGTTTCAACCATTGCAAAGCCGGCCTGCATAAAGAATACCAAAGCCGCACCGATTAAAAACCATACGGCAAAAACCTGATCCGATACAGCTTCGTTTATCATAGAGAAAATTTGTGTACTGCTCATATCAAAAACCACCCTTTATAAAAGTTATTGTCAAAAATTATCTTACGCTGAAAAGCAATTCGCCGTATCCCGGATATGGCCAATATTTTCTGTCTGTGATTACTTCCGCCTCGTCAACACT